>JACCRS010000087.1 GCA_013813435.1 Gemmatimonadales bacterium | reverse complement strand
CGAGACAACCTAGCCGCTCAGGCGCGGGAGACCTGGTCGAACCGGGGGGCAATGGCCACCCGGATCCGGTCCGGATAGTTGCCGCAGAGCCCGTCTACGCCGAGCCGCACCATGCGCTCGAGGTCGCCGATTTCATTCACCGTCCAGGCGATCACGGTTCCACCGGCTTCGTGCACCAGGGTAACCAGCTCCTGGTCTACCTGCTGCCATTCCTGCCACAGCGTGGTGGCGCCGACTGAGCGCATCACCGCCACCGCGTCACGCAAGTAAGCGGTGAGCAGAATCCCGCGCCGGAGCGGCGGCCGCGCCTGACCCAGCCGGTACACGATCCGATGGTCGAAGCTGTGGATGGCGTAGCGCTCCGGCGACGGACCCTCATCGAGCACGGCAAGGAGCATGTCGTCGTAACACTGGGGCAGGCTTTTCACCTCCACCCACACGTCCCGATCTCCCACCAGAACCAGAATCTCGCTCAGCAGGGGGAGGGTCTCGCCGTTTCGGAGCAGCACCTGCCGGGCTTCGGCCAGCGAGAGCTGGGCAATGGAGCCGACCCCGGGGAGATGTGGGTCGTGGTGAACCACGATTGCCCCGTCCCTGGTTGCATGGATATCCAGCTCGATCCCATCGGCGTCGAGCATGATGGCGCGCCGGAAGGCGGCCCGCGAGTTTTCGTACTCGTACCCGGAGGCGCCCCGGTGGGCGATGATAGTTGGACGTCGCATTGGCCTAAGATACTTCGTCGTGATCGGGGCGGCCAAGTTAACAAAGCAATCTCACCCCCGTCCCATAATTCGGATGAGCGCTCCTCCAATGCCGGGTCCCCCTAAACCCGACACGACAACTGACCCGGCCCTGGTAGCCGCTTACCGCAGCGGCGACGAGCGAGCTGCGGCCGAGCTGGTCCGGCGTCACGCGGGGCCGCTGGGGCGGTTTCTCTATAGCCTGGGCGCCGAGCGCGAGGATCTGGATGACCTGATTCAGGAGACGCTGTTTCGGGCGTTCCGCCGGGTGGAAAGTTGGAGGGGCGGGGCTTCGTTTCGCAGTTGGCTCCTCGCCATAGGTAGCAACCTTCTCCGGGATCAGGTGCGCAAGCGAAGGGGGAAGCTGGTGTCACTGGAAGATCGGGAGATCGCCGATGGAGCGGATCCCCATGCCGATCTGGCGGCGGTAGAAACCGGGGATCGGGTGCGAGAAGGGCTGGCCCGCCTGCCCCGGCTTCAGCGAGAAGTGTTTATTCTGCGCGCGCAGGAGGGCAGCGACTACGGAGAGATCGCTGCGGTGCTCGGCACCACGCCTGGTGCCGCACGGGTTCACTATCATCACGCCGTGAAGCGGCTGAAGGAGCTGGTTCGATGAGCGAGTGCGGGTGGCTCTCAGATCGGATCCCGGCGGTGGCGCTGGGCCGCGCCGAATGGACCCAGCAGGAGGTGCAGCACCTCAGCGAGTGCCGGGCCTGCCAGCAGGAGTGGGAAGTAGTGCGCGCCGCGAGCCGTCTGGGAGAAAGCCTGGTGCCGGCGGCCGATCCGGAAGCAACGGCGGCATCGGTCCTCCACCGCCTGCGGCGTAATCGTGAGGCCGGCCGCCGGCGCCGCGGGGCCTGGGGCTTTGCCGGATTTGCCGCCGCCGCTGCCGTCGTGGCCGCACTCTGGACCGGCGGGGCCGATCGCCAGCTCGACCGGGGTCCGGAAGGAGCTTCGGTGGTTGCCGGCCAGCTGGCCATCCCCCTGCCCGAGCTCGAGATTCTGCAGCCCGCTGAGCTGGACTCGGTGCTGCAGATGTTGGATGAGCCGTCTGCCGCGGCTGCCAGCGCGGACGAACCCGATCTTCGCGATCTCAATTCCGATGAACTGGAACGTGTCCTCGACTCGTGGGAGGGTTGATGCGTAAGTCGTACATATTGTATCTGGTGCTGGTGCTGGGTCCCTTCGGCCTGGCGAACGCTCAGCGCCCCGACACGACGTCGGCCCGAGCCGACTCCCTTCGCACCCAGATCGAGGAGCGGTTTGCCTCCAGAGCGCAGGAGACCATGGGTTTGACAGATGACCAGACCGCCAAACTTCGGGCCACCAGTCAGCAGTTCAGCGGTCGCCGCGGCCAGCTGCGGGATCGAAAGATGCGCCTGCGTGAGGCGCTGACCTCGCAGCTCCAGCCCGGGGTGGCGGCCAACCAGGACAGCGTCGCCCGGCTCACCGACGCGATGATCGAGCTCCGGCTGGCCGAAGCACAACTCTCCCGGGACGAGATCAAGGAGCAGTCCAGGTTTCTCACTCCGGTGCAGCGGGCTCAGCTCTACGTGATGCGCGAGCGCTTCGCCCATCGGGTGAAGGAAGTCCACGGCCACCGCGGAGAGATGGGTAGGCACCATGGCGGGCACCGGGGCGAGATGGATGGGCGCCAGCCGGAACGCCCGCGCTCTCGGCAAAGGCCGCCGACGTCGCAGTAGAGTAGTGGAAGGAATTGATCGATAAAGCGGTAAGCGGGTTGCGCGATAGGATCTTCTCTGGTGCCCGCTCACCGCTCACCGCTTACGTTTTTTCCCCTCCCCTCCCCCCCCTACTCCACTCCCGCTAGATTTCCCTCACTTCCCCCACAGGATTTCGCGATGCGCCGCTGGACGTCATTGACGCTCGCTCTTCTGCTCACCCTCGGTCATGAGTCCCGGGCCCAGGCACCCACGGTCTACCGCATTCCTATCTCGGGTGTGGTGGAGAACGGCCTGGCGCCGTATGTGGCTCGCAGTATCAGGGAAGCCGAATCGGCGGGGGCGGTGGCCGCGTTTCTGGACATCGATACCCCAGGCGGCAGGATCGACGCGGCCGAGCGCATTGCGGATGCGGTACGCGGAGCCCGCATTCCGGTGTACGGCTTCGTCAACCCGCGAGCCTACAGCGCCGGTGCGCTGATCGCGATATCCACCAACGGTATCTACATGCGGCCTGGCGCCGTCATCGGCGCAGCCACCCCGGTGGACGGGCAGGGAACCAAGGCATCGGAGAAGATGGTGTCGGCCATGCGCGCGGAGTTCCGCTCGATGGCCGAGGAGCGGGGCCTCGATCCCAAGTTGGCTGAAGCCATGGTGGACGAGAACGTGGAGATCCCGGGCGTGGTGGCAAAGGGTCAGCTGCTGACGCTCAGCACCGGTGAAGCCGTGAAGCTGAAGTTTGCCAAGGCGCAGGTGGCGGACGAGACGTCCCTGCTCGCGGCCATCGGGCATCGCGGTGCTAAGGTGATCACCACCGAGCCCAACTGGGCCGAGGGGATCGTGCGGTTCCTCACCAACCCTCTGGTTGCCCCCCTGCTCCTGTCGCTCGGCATTCTGGGACTGGTGTTCGAGATCAAGACCGGCGCCTTCGGGATCGGTGGAATCCTCAGTCTGGCCTCGCTCGGTCTCTTCTTCGGGTCGAGCTTCATCATCGGTCTGGCCGGCTGGGAGGAGGTGCTGCTGCTGGGGCTCGGCGCCATCGCGCTCGCGGTCGAGGTCTTCGTCCTTCCCGGCTTCGGTGTGGCCGGCGTGCTGGGCCTCCTCGCGGTGGTCGCGTCGATGGTGCTAGCCATGATGGGCGCTAGCCCGAGCACGGGCGACGTGGCACAGGCGCTGGCAGTGCTGGGTGTCAGTCTCTTCATTACCATGGCCGTCATCTATACCTGGCTTCGGCACCTGCCCAACAGCGGAAGGTTCAGCGGGCTGCTGCTTCAGGGTGCGGTGAACAAGTCCCAGGGATTCGTGTCGGCGCCCAACCGGGGCGACCTGGTGGGCCGCGACGGTGTTGCCGTCACCGATCTCCGGCCCTCTGGCACCGCCCGGGTGGGAGAGGAGCGGCTGGACGTGGTCACCGAAGGCGAGTATCTGCCGCAGGGCAGCCGGGTGCAGGTGGTGCAGAGCGATGGGTATCGGCACGTGGTGCGGGCGGTGTAGAAGTCACGAGTTACGAGTCACGAGGTGGAAGGCGCGCATCGGCGGAAATCCTTGCCTCTTGATCGGCTCCAAAAC
>JACCRS010000122.1 GCA_013813435.1 Gemmatimonadales bacterium | reverse complement strand
GGGGGAAGCGAAAGTAAGAACATTGCCCTGAGCCCATCGCTGCGCTCAGGATAAAACTCCGTGAAGGGGCCTAAGCGTCGATGACGAATTGGACATTGTGGGCCTGTGCAGCCGGAGTTTGGAGCCTGACGGCGTGTCAGGGAGACCCTTCGAAGGCCGGGGCGAGCGCCACTACTGGAAGAGAAAATCCCCTGGAGAAAAAGCTGGCGCAGTACACCACCGTTCGCCTGACGAGCGATCTCGAGAGGCTCTCGGAGAACGAGCAGCGGATGATCCCCCTCCTAATCGATGCCGCGCGCCACATGGACGCGATCTACTGGCGGCAAGCCTATGGGAATCGGGATTCGCTGCTTCAGTCCATCAGTGGCGAGGACGTCCGCCGTTACGCCGGGATCAATTACGGGCCCTGGGATCGGCTGGATGATAACGCTGCGTTTGTAGAAGGCGTGGGATCCAAGCCGGCAGGCGCCGGGTTCTACCCGCGTGACATGAGCAAAGAGGAGTTTGAGAAAACGGCGTCCGGATCTGCCGCTCTGGGCAAAGCACTCCGCAGTCAATACACCATGGTAGTGCGGGACTCTGCCGGCTCGCTCCAGGCTATCCCTTACCACCAGGCATTCGCTGATCAGGTGGCCCCCGCCGTCGCAAAGCTCCGCGAAGCCGCGGCTTTGGCGGAAGACGCTGGGTTGCGCCGGTACCTCGAGCTTCGAGCTCGTGCCCTGGAGACTGATGAGTATCAGGCGAGTGATCTCGCCTGGCTGGATATGAAAGACAACACCATCGATGTCGTAATCGGTCCGATAGAGACTTACGAGGACCGGCTGTTCGGCACCAAGGCGGCGAACGAGGCCTTCGTACTGGTCAAGGACAAGGAGTGGAGCGGGAGACTGGCCCGGTACGCGGCGATGCTCCCTAGCCTTCAAAGCGAGCTGCCGGTACCTGCGGCCTACAAACGGGAGAAGCCGGGAAGCGACTCAGACCTCAACGCTTACGACGCCGTCTACTATGCCGGCGACGCTAACGCGGGATCCAAGACGATAGCGATCAACCTCCCGAACGATGAGGAGGTGCAGCTTCGGAAGGGCACGCGGCGGCTCCAGCTCAAGAACGCCATGCAGGCCAAGTTCGAGAAGATTCTGCGGCCCCTGGCCGATCAGCTGATCGCGGAGGACCAGAGGCAGCACATCAACTTCGACGCTTTCTTCTCCAATGTCATGTTTCACGAAGTGGCGCACGGCCTGGGTATCAAGAATACCGTGAATCGTAGAGGGACGGTGCGTGAGGCGTTGAAGGAGCAGGCCGGCGCATTGGAGGAGGGAAAGGCGGATATCCTGGGTCTCTTCATGATCACCAAGCTGCATGAGCGGGGCGAGCTGAAGGACCGGAACCTCGATGACAACTACGTAACCTTTCTTGCCGGCATCTTTCGGTCCATCCGTTTCGGCGCCTCCAGCGCGCATGGCAGGGCCAATGCCGCTCAGTTTTCCTTCTTTCAGGAGCAGGGTGCGTTCGCGCGGGATTCGTCCACCGGCCGTTACCGGGTGAATTTTCCCAGGATGCGGACGGCGGTGGATACACTCGCCGCCCAAATTCTGCGTTTCCAGGGCGACGGTGACTATGCGGCCGTAACCCGCTTCATGGCCGACCGCGGCAAGCTGTCTATAGTCTTGCAGCAGGATCTGGCCCGCCTCGGCTCGCAAGGAATCCCGGTGGACATCGTATTCGAGCAGGGCACCGAGGTCCTGAAGTGAAGCCCGAGGTGCATGTCAAGAGTGTTCGCCGGCGCGGGAGGTCATCCCCGAAACCCGACACGCCCCCACCTCTGAATGTGCGTAACTGGGTAGTCTACGCCATCCTGTCGGCGGGAGTTACCGGGCTGATGTTTAACGGTTTATTGAGGGATGCCCCTCCGACTGTGCCGCTTCCTGCGCTCTCCCAAACCACCGAAGTGAGGTCTACCATAGTAGAGGCTGCTGACTCCCTCCAGATTGTTGTGGGGTGGGATCTTACCCTTTCCGAGCCGGAGGGTGTGCCGGATTCGATTCGGGTCAGACTGATCGCCGACCGGGCTGATACGATGACGCTTATCCAGCATGGATCTGAGATGGCCGACACCGCCTATCTCCCTGCTCCCGAAAGGGGGGAGACGGTAAGGGGTCTCTCCTGTGTGGCCGCCCGCCATGGTGGCGAGCAGTCGCTCGAGGAGGTCTGCACTCCCTGGCAGTTCATCCGGCCCTTGGCGTTGGCCAACGCCAGCCCCGTGGCAAAACAGATCGTGGTGCAGCCGAGCGGTGTCCAGGTGGACCCCGATATAAATGGAAGGTGTGCCGAGTGGCAGCGAGCCCACCCCACTGATTCGGTGTGGATCAAGGTGAACCTTACCGCGGTACCGGAGTGTACCGGGCCAAATCGCAGACCGACCGTGGCGCAGTTCTGTGCTTTTGCGGTAATGCCGGACGGACGGAAGTTGAAGACGAGCAATTCGACAAACAACCGCTATTGCGATGAGCTCTTCGCGGAGTGGGTACGAGAGAGGTTGTCCTGAGAATCCTGTTCTCGCTTCTGTTCAGTGACATCTCGTTGTGTGCCCCAGGCCCCCACCAGCTGTCCCCGCTCCAAGATTCCCACCAGGTTGTCAGAAAGTCACGTGGCGTTGCCGTAGAGATCGATTTCTTGAGACTGGGCTTCCTCCCCGGCAGCGGCGGTCGCGCCTGAAACCTGACGCGAAATACTACCGGAGGGGTTGAATCCCCTCCGGAGGTATTTCGATCTACCGCCCCAGCTTAGACTTCGGCCGTGCGCCGCTCGGGGCCTTTATAGCTCGCGTCATCCCGGTAGCGACGCTCGTTACCGCGCCAGGCCTCGGTGCTTTCGGCGCCCGACCCGCTAAGATGGCTGTCACCGGTCTGCTCGATACGGGCCTCTTCCCGCCGCACCGTCTCCGAGACTTGCTCGGTGTCCTGAACCTGCCGCTTCTTCAGGGTTACCTCTTCCCGAACCACTGGGGTCTTCTCCACCCGCACTTCCTCTTCCATAAGCGGGATGCGGATCTCCTCCCCATCGTCAATGGTTCCGCCGGCCTCGGTGCCTCGGGCCGCCGGACGGCGCTCAATGACCACCTCTTCCCGGGTTACTGGAACTTCAACGGTGCGCTTTTCGGTGACCACTTCCTTGCGAAGGCGCACCTCACCAGCCTGCACCCGCTCTTTCTCTACCCGCAGCTCCTCCTCGCGGAGCTCGACCACAGACGAATCCTCCGCCGAGCGATCCGCTGGTGCGGCGCCCGTGCTCATCGTGCCGCCTCGGGTCCCGCTGCTCATGGAGCCCAGATCCGCACCGCTTTCCAGCAGGCACTCGCGGGCCTCTTCGTTACGGCTTCCAGCATTCACGGTGACCAGGGTGCCGCCAGCGCGGAAGCCCTCATCGAAATGACGGGCGTCCTCTTCCGGTATGCCCATACCGGTCAATGCGCCCAGCAACCCGCCTGCCGCCGCTCCGATGCCGGCGCCCGCCAGGGTCGATGCCAGGGCGCCGCCCGCGATGATAGGCCCTATACCCGGGATCGCCAGGGCACCTACGCCGGCCAACAGGCCGATCACGCCACCCAGAACGCCACCACCGATGGCTCCGGTAGTCGCACCTTCAGCCGCCTGGGTCCCGGTCCCCTCAATCAGCTCCTCCTGCTGGCTTCGGTCGCGGATGGCGACACCGATCTGGCTCTCGGAGAATCCGGCCTTTTTGAGTCGCTCGATGGCCTGCTCAGCGTCGACCTGATCCTTGAAAAGGCCTACTACAGTCCCACCATCTTTGGTGGGCTCGAGGTTCTTTTGTTTACTCATGTGAAGCTCCTTGGGATCTGCGATATAGCCGGTAGATTTTCTGGCGGTCCCGCGGCGGCGCGCAGATCCAATTCGAGATTGCCCCGTTGTTCGAGGCGCGGACAGGGAAGCTACCGGCTGGTATAGAATGATGAAGTGACCAGTCTCACCGATTCCGATTCACATGAAGAACAAAGAATTGCGGCAGGATTTACTGGCACGAACTCATCGCTCCCCTTAAAAGGTCCTCAGCGTGCGACTAATCTGGTACATCGCCCTGGGCGGCGCAGTGGGCAGCGTGCTTCGCTACCTGGTGGGAATCGCAGTTCTGGCCCGCACCGGTGGGGATTTCCCGGTAGCCACCCTGATAGTCAACCTCAGTGGGTGCCTTCTCCTGGGCTTCCTAATCCACTACGCGCTGGCAACTCCGGCGGTCACTCCTGAAGTCCGGGCTCTTCTTACCACCGGCTTGTGCGGCGGCTACACGACCTTCTCTACATTCAGCTATGAAGCGGTTGCTCTGGTTCAGAACGGAGACTGGCGGCGAGCAACGCTGTATGTTGGCCTGAGCGTGGCCGGGTCCATTGCCGGCGTGTTAGTGGGAATCGCGGGTGCGCGCCATGTAGTGGGGCTCCGGTAGCCTCTAGAACTGGTAAGCACGGGACCGGTAAGGACGGATGCGCTTTCGGGCCGACGCATGGGCGCGGGCAGCAGCCAGAGGGCTATCTTCCATCCCACGCGAACGTGGCGAAATTGGCAGACGCGCAGGACTTAGGATCCTGTCCCGCAAGGGGTGCGGGTTCAACTCCCGCCGTTCGCACTCGGAGTTACGTAGATCGGTTGGTTTCGGCTCAACTCCCACCTTGAGCGCCTTTCCCACTGGTAAGACTCGCCGGTGGCTAGCCCCCTCCCCCGCCGCTCTTGGCGCACGGCTGACTCAGTCGCCATTTCCCCGCCAAGGAGCGCGCGGCACCGGCGAGGCAGCGGGTTCGACAGGGCATACATCACAGACCGCTCACCTCGATGGTCATACGTTCCCGGACCAGTGCCCCCTAGGCCCGGCTGAGCCCGCTGTGCAGGTCGCCCTATGATAGTGCGGCCGTCCTTCTTACCTGTGTAGAGGTTGCCCTTCCATGATCACGCGATTCGATAAGCTCCAGACGGAGCTGCCCCATCCCAAGAACCCTTCCCCGAACTCGGCGGCGGCCGTGCAGGAGCTGCTGGGCGGAAAGTTTGGGGAAATGTCCACTTTCATGAACTACACGTACCAGTCATTCAACTTTAGAGGTCGAAAGGAGATGCGGCCCTTCTACGATCTAGTGGCGAACATAGCGGCTGAGGAGTTCGGGCACATCGAGCTGGTTGCCTATGCCATCAATCTTCTCCTTACCGGAACCACGGAGAGAGGCGACGATCCCGCGGCAACTCCACTTGAGTCGGCCGCCGACGCACGCAACAGCTACCACTTTCTCGCCAGCGGGCAGCAGGCGTTGCCCATGGACTCACAGGGGAACTTCTGGACTGGTGCCAACGTGTTTTCCAGCGGCAACCTGAAGCTGGACCTGCTGCACAACTTCTTTCTGGAGTGCGGAGCCCGGGCCGGCAAGATCCGAGTCTATGAGACAGTCGATGACCCTACGGCCCGCGCGTGCGTCGGGTTTCTGCTGGTGCGGGGGGGCGTACATATCGTGGCGTATGCCAAGGCACTTGAAAAGCTGTCCG
The DNA here is from genome assembly GCA_013813435.1 of Gemmatimonadales bacterium. GTDB lineage: Bacteria > Gemmatimonadota > Gemmatimonadetes > Gemmatimonadales > GWC2-71-9 > CAVVWJ01. Next base: position 15,567 of record JACCRS010000122.1, on the reverse strand, counting down.
GGGTCGATGTCGGCAAGCTGCTGCCGATTCCTGACATCAGCAACAAGCGTTTCCCCGAAGCGGCCAGGCATGAGGCGCGCGGCCTCCACCGCATTCTCTTCCAGTTCAGCCCCGAGGATTACCCCCGGGCCGGCGAGATCTGGAACGGTACCCATCCGGAGGACGGGAGCGACCTCGAAGTGCAGGTAGGGGCTCCTGAGGGGTTTGATCCCCCCGATCTTGACGCGGAACCACAGCTGACCGCGCCGGTGGGGCCCGATATCGATCCGGAAATGTTTCGCGACGTCGCCATGCGGTTATTCCCCGAAGTCGATCCGAAGAGAAAAGCTCGACCAAAGGCCAAGTCGCGCTAAAACGTGAAATACACGAACCGTCGGACCTGTGATGGTTGCCACAGCGGGCGGTAAGGCCTGAAAGTACCTATCGCCCGGGCCGGCGACACCGGCTCTGGCCGGAAGGTGACTGCAGCATCAGCGCAGCGCACCGGACCACCACGAGGTGTATGTACGGCAGTTCTTCGCGGAGGTACTTTGTGTTGAGCACTGCTAAGGTCTTAAGAGTGTCCCTGCTGTTGCTGGCCAGCGGTGTCGGATCAGCGGCTGCCCAAACCGCAACCGACCAAACCATGACGAGAGACATGGACGACGACGGCGGTTTCGATGAATGGGGCCTCCTCGGCCTGTTGGGCCTGGCCGGGTTGCTCGGCCGAAAAGGCCGGGACAGAGACGGGGCCGAAACCCGTCGAGTCTAGAGGTCTGCACCCAGAGTCCGGGGTTCCTTTGGGGGCCTCGGACTTTTTACTCTACTGCCAGTATCTCCATGGCCGCATTCCTTCCGTTGATTCCGATCACACTGCCGCCCGGATAAGTCCCGGCTCCGCAAAGGTACATCCCCTCCATCGGGGTCCGCGGCGTCAGCCGCTTGCCCCACATGTAGTCCGGCAGGCACTCGCCCTGGAAGATGTGGCCGCCAGTAAGACCCGTCCTGCGTTCGATGTCCGGCGGACCCATCACCTCCATGTGGAGTACTGCCGAGGGGATGTTACTGGCGAACCGGCCGATGGATGACAGCGCCACTTGGGCGACCTCCTCCCGTCGGGTGTCCCAGTCGCCCTGGCGAAATGAATAGGGGACCGGTTGGGCGAACACGCTCATCGTATGCCGCCCGGGTGGCGCTACGCTCGGATCATGCGAGCTCTGAAAGTAGAGCTCGGTCCAAAGTCTTTCGGGCAGCTCGCCGGTCAGCGATGTCCGGTGATGCCTAACCCAATCCAACTTTGACAGCGGGGTGTTCACCTGCCCAAAGTGGTGGGGCTCGAGGGTTCCGGGCCGTGCCGTGAAGTCAGGGAGCTTATCCAGGGCCACGGTGATCTTTACCGTACATCCGGTGATGGGAATTCCTTCCACCTGGGCTTGCCAGGCCGGGTCAGCCGAGTCACCCAGAAGGCTCAGCGTTCTGCGAGGATCGGCATTAGAGACCACGACGGGGGCATGCAGGCGCTCGCCGCCTTCCAGCTCGACTCCCTCGCCGGGAACTATTCGGTGCACGGGAACACCCGCAGCCACGACGGCACCGGACTCCTGAGCGATGTCGCAGAGAATGAACGAGACCAGCCCCATGCCACCCCTGAGATAGCCCCACATCCCGGGTATCCCGCCCATCCGCCCGGAGGCATGGTGAAAATGGATGGAGGCCGTTCCCGGGTCGTGGGGGCTTGCGTTGGTACCGATCACTCCCTGTCCCAGCAGCGCCTCCTGGAGCCGCTCATCCTCCAGGTACCGCTCCACGAACTCCACCATGGACCACTCGAAGAGCAGCGAGATCGCCTCGCGGTCTCCGTCCAGCCGGCGCTCGATCTCGTTGCGGGCGGGAGCCCGCCCGACCCAGACGTCATCATGGCCGAGAGGGCGTAGGGCGTCTCTGACTCGCTGCTTGAGGCCGGTCATGGCCCGCCATCCGGCGAGATCGCGCGGGGCAAAACGGCTGATCTCGGCCTCGGCCCGGCCATCATCACCCCAGAGCTGAACGCTGCTGCCATCGTCGAATGGGACGAACAGACCCGGGGCCGCCGGGTGCCAGTCCAGTCCGCGCTCGATCAGACCCAGCTCTTCGATTACCAGCGGATGAAGCAACCCGCAGACGTAGGCGCAAGGCGAAACCAGGTAGCCGGGCCAAGGCTCCTCCAGCGTGCATGCGCCCCCTACCCGATCCCGCCGCTCCAGTACCAGCACTCGGCGGCCGGCCCGCGCCAGGTAGGTGGCGCACGCCAGCCCGTTGTGCCCGGCGCCAACCACGATGACGTCCCAGCGTTTACCCGCTAGCTCGGTAATGGGGCAAGGCAAGCCGATCAGACCCAGTTTGGTTGCGGTTCCGCTCACCCGGCGTCCTCCTGTTTCCCCACTCGCCAGCTGCGATAGCGATTCAAGGGAGATCGTGGAGAGTCAGCCGGCCAGCATTCTGCGTACCGCGTCCCGGAGGGTGGCCACGCTGAACGGTTTGTAGACGGTGGGGATATCTTCAGGTAGGCCGTTACCGATTCTTTTGCGGGAGATATCGTCGATGTGAAGGATGGGAAGGGATGGAAAATCCTCTCGTACCCGCGCAATGAGCTCGGCCCCGTTGAGGCCCGGCATGTAGTTGTTGGTTACGATCAAGTCGAACGCCACCTCGGCTCCAAGTGCCGCATCCAGGGCGGCTCGCCCATTGGCCACCGCGACCACCTCATACCCTTCATCGCTGAGGGCGCGAGCGATCAGAGCGCGGACCATCGGTTCGTCGTCAACCACCAGAATGCGCGGGGCCATGAGCCATCCGGCGCGGGGTGAGACAGAGCTGTTACAGGGGATTGTCTCCCATCATAACGCGCGTTGACGTTGAGCGCGAGTGCGTTGCCGGCTTACTTTCTCAGTAATACAAGCTTCACGGCATCCAGTACGATATGAAGGTCCTCCAGCTTGCTGATCAGCGGCACTCCTCGTTGCTCCAGTGAATTGTGAACCATCGGGTCGCGGGCGGCACCGGTCAGGAAGATCACCCGGCTCCCGAGGTGCGGGGCCACAGCCACCATAGCATCGTAGAAGTCGATTCCGTTGATCTCGGGCATCATGAAGTCACTGACTACAGCCGCAATGTCTCCATCCGTTGCGATGGCGTCGAGGGCGCCCCGTCCTGACTCGGCCTCGAGCACGCTGAACCCGCCTTTTTCGAACATCTTGCGCAGAGAGCGGCGGATGGCGTTTTCATCGTCGACCAGCAGGACTGTCGGCATGATTTCAGAACCGGGTTGTGAGATGGATCAACCACGGGAAGTGCGCAAAATCTTGCGCTAGTCCGCCCTGCCTGCAACGGTCCAAACCCGATCGCATCCTGCAAAATTGACCCTGGGGACAACGACAGGGTAGATTCCTCGCACGATGACCCATATTACCGTCGAAAAAACCGCTGAGGATTCCGCCTCCAAATCGCTGCGGGTCACCGTGCCGGTGGACCGCGTCCGTGAGGCCGAGGCGCGCGCGCTTAAGTATTACGCCAAGCGAGCACGTCTTCCGGGATTCCGGCCCGGCAAAGCGCCGGATACAGTGGTTAAAAAGCGGTTCGGCGATGCCATCCGCCAGACGGTGCTCGAGGAGGTAATCCGCGAGAGTTGGGAAACCGCCAAGACCAACGAGTCGCTCAAGCCAATCACCGACCCGGCCATCCGTAACCTCAAGTTCGAGGACGGCAGCCCGATCGAGTTCGAGCTGCACGTCGAAGTGCGCCCCGAGCTCAAGCTCGAGCGGGTGGGGGGGTTTACGGTTGAGCGGCGCGAGGTAGCGGTGCCGGACCGCGCCGTGGCAGAGCAACTTGCCCGCATACAGGAGCAGAAAGCGGCGTGGATCCCGGTCGAGGCGGTTAAGCCTTCCCCGGGCCAGATGGTTCGCATCGAAGTGGCCACTATCGAGAACGGGGTGGCGGGTGCATCCCAGCCCCACGACGTGGTCCTGGGTGAAAACCAGACGATTCCCGAGCTGGAGGAGCAGGTCATGTCGCTGCTCCCGGGTGAGACGACAGACGCCGAGGTGCGGTTCCCGGATGATCATCCGGATGAATCGCGGCGAGGCCAGGCTCGGCACCTGAGGATCACGCTGCATGAAGTGAAGCGGCAGGAGCTTCCCCCGCTCGACGATGCTCTGGCCCGCGAGGTCGGAGACTTTGAGGGTCTCGATGCGCTCCGGGCGGCGGTGCGGCAAGACCTGGAGCGGGAAGCCACGCGTGAGGCCGATGCGGAGGTGCGCCGGAAGTTGATCGCGGAGGTGGTAGAAGCCAACAACATCCAGGCGCCTGACTCCCTGGTGCACCGCCTCATGCACGGCTACGCCGAGATGTACAAGGTACCTGAGGACCAGCTGCCCGCGTTCGAGCAGCAGTTTCATCAGATTGCGGAAACCCAAGTCAAGCGCGACCTGGCGCTGGATGCCCTGGTGGAGACCCATGGGCTCCGGGCCACCGAGGCCGATCTCGACGAGCGCATCAATACTATGGCCGGGGCCCGCGGCGTGCCCGCCGGTCAGATTTACGCTTCCCTGGAGAAGTCCAAGAGGCTGGGCGAGCTCGAGCGTGCAATTACCGAGGAGAAGGTCTTCGACTTCCTCCTCAAGCAGTCCACCGTTGAAGAGGTTAAGTCTTGATCATGGCTACCCTGTATCCGCCTTACATCATCGAGCGTTCCAGCAGGGGCGAGCGAACCTACGACATCTTTTCCCGGCTGTTGATGGACCGCATCGTGTTTCTCGGCGCGCCGATCAACGACGATGTCTCGAACATCATCATTGCCCAACTGCTGTTCCTCGAGGCAGACAACCCCGATAAAGACATCTACCTGTATATTAATTCGCCGGGCGGCGTCGTATCGGCTGGTATGGCGATCTACGACACCATGCAGCACCTCCGGGCTCCGGTGAACACAATTTGCATGGGCATGGCCGCCTCGATGGGATCCTTCCTGCTGGCCGCGGGTGCCAAGGCCAAGCGCAGCGCGCTGCCGCATTCCAGGATCATGATCCACCAGCCCTCAGGGGGGGCACAAGGCACCGCCGCGGATATCGAGATTCAGGCCCGCGAGATCCTGTATCTGCGCGCCAAGATGAACTCGCTTTATGCGCTGCACACCGGCCAACCAATCGAGACGATCGAGCGGGACATGGACCGCGACCGATTCATGAGCGCCGAAGAGGCCAAGTCATACGGCATTATCGACAGCGTGTTTACACCCCGGAAAGACCTCATCCCGCATAAGGACGGCAAGGACGGCAAGGAGACTTGACGCTCAGGGTGTCCGGGAGCACCTTACCGGCATCCTTCCACCTCCATCACGACTCGGCGCCATGTCCAACGACAAGCACCTCCGCTGCTCCTTCTGCGGAAAATCGAAGGATTCGGTCCGGAAATTCATCTCCGGCCCATCGGTCTACATCTGCAACGAGTGCATTACTCTTTGCAATGAGATCCTGGCGGAAGACGAAGAGCGTGAGGTTGCCGACAGTATTACCCAGGTCCCCACGCCGTCCGAAATCAAGGACGTGCTGGACCAGTACGTGATCGGACAGGAGCGGGCCAAACGAACTCTCGCGGTAGCCGTCTACAATCACTACAAGCGAATCAACGCCTCCAGTGGCCGGGAGGGAGACGTCGAGCTCGATAAGTCCAACATTCTCCTGCTTGGACCCACCGGTGTCGGCAAGACCCTCCTCGCCCAGACCCTCGCCCGTATTCTCGACGTACCCTTCACCATCGCAGATGCCACGACGCTTACCGAGGCGGGATACGTTGGCGAGGATGTTGAGAACATTCTGGTCCGGCTGCTTCAGGCCGGGGAGTTCAATGTGGCCGAATGCGAGCGTGGGATCGTCTACATAGATGAAATCGACAAGATCGCCCGCAAGTCCGAGAATCCCAGCATCACGCGGGATGTTTCGGGCGAGGGAGTGCAGCAGGCACTGCTCAAGATTCTGGAGGGGACCATTGCCTCGGTGCCGCCCCAAGGCGGCCGGAAACACCCGCAGCAGGAATACATCCAGATCAACACCAAGGACATTCTCTTCATATGTGGCGGGGCGTTCGACGGACTGGAGAAGATCATCGAGGCTCGCACCGGTCGGCAGCAGATCGGCTTCAGCACCAGCGAACGCAAGGCCAACCCGCAGCTGACCAAGGGGAATCCCTACGCCGAGGTCGAGCCCGACGACCTGCTCCGTTTTGGGCTCATTCCCGAGCTGGTGGGCCGGCTTCCAGTGGTCGTTTCCCTGGAGGCGCTGGACGAGGAAGCCCTGGTCCGCATTCTGGTCGAGCCGAAGAACGCTCTCACCAAGCAGTACAAGAAGTTGTTCGAGCTGGAGGACGTTGGTCTGACGTTCGACCCGGAATCCCTGCGTGCCGTGGCCCAGCGCGCCCTCAAACGGGGAACGGGTGCCCGGGGTCTCCGTGCCATTCTGGAGACCATGATGACCGACATCATGTTCGATCTGCCCAATCGTGAGGATGTCCGGGAAATCGTGATTACCAAAGAGGCGATCAGCGAGGGAACCTCCCCGCTTATCGTTACCGAGCGGGCCAGAACCAAGCGGGAGGCGTGAAGGAGGGCGGACAGGCGGGCGGCAGGCGGACAGACGGACGAAAAGGCCAGGACGCAGGTCGTAGGGGCGCAGGTAGTGGCGCACAGCGGGCGCTCGATCCTGCGCCCTTGATGCATCCGGGGCCGGACCCGTCTAATCCGCTGCACGCTCAGCCCATTCAGTTCATCGGCTCCTTCCCCGACCCGCACGTCAGAGTAGACCCCGAGCTTCCCGAAATAGCTTTTATCGGCCGGTCCAACGTGGGAAAGTCGAGCCTGCTCAACGCACTCGTGGGCCGTCCCGGGCTGGCGCGGGTAAGCGGCTCACCCGGCAAGACCACCCTGCTAAACTTCTATCGGTTGCCCGGCTTTTATCTGGTAGACCTCCCGGGGTACGGATTTGCCCGGGCCAGCAAGGGCGCCAGAGCTGGCTACCGGAAGCTGGTAACCGGCTATCTGCGCAGCCGCTCCCGCCTGACCGGTGTCGTCTGGCTGCTGGACATTAGACATCCACCGTCCGAGCACGATGTCGAGATGCAGCAGCTCCTGGCCGAAAGTGGCCGGCCGGCGCTGGCTGTGCTGACCAAAGCCGATAAGCTGACCCGCTCAGCTCTTCCGGTTCGCGTCAGGGAACTGGCTGAGGCACTTGGCTTGCATCAGGATCAGATCGAGGTCACCAGCAGCCATTCCGGGTTAGGGGTTCCGGAGCTCGCCAGCAGTATCGTTGCCGCCGCGGCAGGGGAGAACATGTGAGATCACACCCGCTTGCAGCCTTGTTTTTCATCTGTGCCCCGATCGCCTCTGCGGCCGCTCAGTCGGCCGAGCCGATACCGGTGACGGCGCTCAGCTACGGAACGCTGAACCAGAACGACCTCGCGCTCCGCGTCAGGAATGAGGACGTCGACATTCGTTTCGTTCCGCTGGACCCGAAGGTTACCCGCCTGCTGGCCAACGATGCGTTTCAGTCCCTGCGCTCTCTGGTGGAGGCGCGGCGCAGGGAGATCGATTCGGTCGCGTCGAGGGCGGGTGTGGCTGAGCCGGGACTGGCTCTGGTGAGCTTCTTCGGTCTTCGCTCCGATACCCGGTTCGATCCGCAGACGCTTACCGTCCGGGTCCGCAGCCGCGCCCTGCAGCCGCTCGGCGTCATTCCCATCAGCGCGCGGTTTACCTCCCATCAATTGGACCTTCGGGAACAGGCGAGCGCGATCTATTTGTTCGAGGAGGACCTTCCCGTCGATGACTCTTTCAGCCTGTCCTACGGCACGCTGATATCCGAGGACTGGGCCAGCAAGCAGCCCACCCTCGACCGCGAGCGGGCGCGGGTATCGGCCCGGGCCCGGTCGAGCCGGCCGGACACCACACGCTAGCGACTTCGTGGGCAAGTTAAAACCGCTGGGTAAAGCCCCCCTGAATCAGTCTGGGTGATCCGGGAATGATCCCTCGGACGCGGTCCACCACGTAGACCTTGTCCAACAGATTCTTTGCCGTGACAAAAAGGGTGGTCCCAATCGGCGCCAAGGTGTAGTTGACCGCGGCGTTCCAGATCGTGTACCCGCCGATGCCGGCCTGCTGGCCGTCGGCGACGAGTATAGAGGTATTCAGCGCGTCGCCGAACTGGGGACCCACATATACCGCTTCCAGCCGGGTGTCGAGTCCAAAGGGAGCTGCGAAGCCCAGCGTGGCGCTGAGCAGGTGCCTGGGCGCGTAGGGAAGACGGCGGCCCGTAACACCGATCTGGGTTCGGCTGCCGCTTGCATCCTGAGCATCGTAGACCTTTCCGGCTACATCGTTGCCACCGGTTCCTACGTAGACGAACCGTGAGCCTTCGAAGCGGGCCGTGGGCAGATAGGTGTACGCGCCACGCAAATAAACATTGTGACTGGAACCAAACAGCCCAGCCCCATCGAGACGGGCCGCTACCTCGAATCCTTGATGTAGTGTTCGTCCGGCGCTGGTGAGGGTTGCCCCCGTGCCACCCGCGAGACTGGCCGGAATGATCTGGTTGGAGAAGTCCATACGGAAGACGGTCGCCTCAATCTGCGCGCCGGAGTGCACCCGGCTCCGAACCCCTGCCTCGTAATTCCAGCTCAGCTCGGCATCCAGCTCTACCACACCACCGGTCGTGTTGCTGATGATGTCCTCGGTTCGCGGCGGCGCGAAACCGCGGTGCACACCTGCGAAGAGTGTGGCACCTTCTGCCGGTGCGTACGTGACACCGAATCCTGGGATGATCTCGGTGAGGCTGGTGCGGCCGCTTACTCCACGAGGGTTTCCTGCAACCGGCAGCAGATTGGTTCGCTCGTACCTGACGTGCTCTACCCGTATTCCCGGCGTGAAGCTCCAGTCACCGACAAATATTCTGTTTTGGAGAAACGCCGAGTAAGCCTGATTCTCCCGATCATTGTTCTCCCGGAGCCCGGAATTCACGTCGTCAATAGCTCCCGGCGTACGCGACGTGGGTGCGTCACCATTGATCTGCCTGCGTTCCTGGTCCTCGAAGTGCGCTCGAGCGCCGACATCCATCTGGCTGGCCAAGCCGATCAGCTGGTGAGTCAGACGGAGTCGTGGCTCTATGCCCCAGACATGGTAGTCCCGGAGCCGGCCCTCGTTGCCGCAGGTGGTATTCAAGTTTGCTACCCCAGCGCAGGCGGGGTCGGAAGCGTCGTTAGGCCGCTGACTGGAGTTGCTCGACTGGCGCCACCAATCGCGCGACACGAGGTATCCGTACGCGGTGGTAGTCAGCGAACCAGTCTCGCTCAGCACCAGCCGGTGCGAAGCCGACGCGCCCCAGCGATCCAGAAGCATGGAGTCGTTCTTAAAGGGGTTTTGGCGCGGGTCAGCCAGGTACTCGGCCTCAGTAAGTCCGGAGTAGGTTACCCTCGAATCCTCGTTGTAGTAGTTCCCCCGCAGGCTTAGGCTATGACCACCTCCCAGCGATAGGAGCGCTTTGAGGTTTACGTCATTCAGTCTAGACCCGATGTTCTCCCGGGCGCCGTCACCCTGCTTACGCACGTAGTCGAAGAGCAGCCCGGAACTCCCCAGTGGTGTGCCCAGGCGCAGGTGCCCGTTGAGATAGTCACGGTTGCCGGGGGCTAACGTCAGGAACCCTCCTGTGCGAGTCGGCGTACCCGGCGTTACGTAGTTGATAACGCCACCTATCGTCTGGGGGCCGAACAGTATTTGCCCCGAGCCTTTCAGTACCTCGATGTGATCGAACCGGTCTACCGGCGGATGGTAGTAGGCTCCATTGTCGCCGTAGGGAGCCAGGGTGAACGGAATTCCGTCTTCCAGGAGCAAGACTTTGGTGGACCGCGTGGGGTTGAGTCCCCGTATACCGATGTTGGGGCGAAGCCCGAAGCCTTCCTCGTCCCGGATGAATGTACCCGGCACTTTTCGGAGCGCTTCATTGGTCGTGAGAACGCGGGATTGAGTCAGGGTTTCATTGTCGAGCACCGTTCCGGAGCCGGGAATGCCTCCTAGAGCTTCAGGCCGACCGATTACCTCGACCGCGGGAAGTTCGTAGCCCTCGGGTGACGGGGTTTGTTGCGCCGCGGCAGTAGCCTTCAGGAACAAACTGAGCCCCAGCAGGAGCGTCACTCGGTCGAGGTTTAGGGACACTGGGCCAGCCATAGTTGAGTGCACAGAAGCCACCCGGATACATGAGAATGAGAATCATTCTTTTTCTTGAGTCGATTCCAACCTACTCCCCGTCAGCACTGGTGTCAACGATCCGGCGTGCGCATCATTCGGCCTCGAACCAATTTGCCTTCCGCACCACCGGCCGATGAGGTTTTCATGGCTCTTCTGCCCCTCCGAAGCGTGCGTCTTCCAACCGCCACCGAGCAGTTCTATGACGGATGGCTTGCCGATTTGGAGGCCCAACTCGCAGCGCCCGAGGCCGACTGGTACCGGGTGACGCGCGAGCTGCTCCTTCAGATCTACCACCCCGAGCTTCGTGATTACGACGCGTCGTTGCAGAACCCCGCCACGACGGACACCACTCGCGTAACGCTGCTCTCACTGGATCCCCGCAATGCCACCCTGGAGCCGGAGTACTATGCCGAAGTGGACCCGGTCCGTTTCGCTCGCGTCAAGCCACTGCTATGGCTGTGGCAGGGCTTCGACCGCTCGCCCCTGGGGCACAACGTTCACTTGGGAATCCGCTTCCGCCGGGTGCTTGCCCAGCACATCTTCGCCCGGGTGGGCCGGAACTTCAAAGCCTTTCAGTTCGTGGAATTCTCCTTCGGGTACAACATGGAGGTGGGGGACGACGTCGTAGTGCACCGGAATGTTCTGCTTGACGACCGAGGCGGCATCGTGCTGGGCAACCGCGTCAGCATCTCGGATTACGCCAACATCTATAGTCACACGCACAGCATCGTAGATCAGAAGGACGTAACCAACGCGCGCACCCATCTCGAGGACGACGTTCGAATCACTTACCATGCTACGGTCCTGGCCGGTGTGCAGGTGGGACGCAACGCCATGGTGGGAGCAAACGCCGTTGCCACCAAGGATGTGCGTCCCTATCACGTAAACGTCGGCATCCCCGCGAAGTCGATTCGGGTGAAGCCGAACGCCCCTCCTGAAGCCTACGTCAGCGAGCGGGTGTCCCGCCGCGATCACCGGGAGCCCTGAAGCTGGCTCGCCGACCGGTCCGCCCGCCAGTATCCATCGCCGCAATCGCGGCGGGAATACTCCTGGTTTGCGTGCTGGTCGCCGCCATAGTCAGCGATCCCCCCCTTGTGGGCGTGGTGGCCGTCGGGGCGTCCGCGTCGCTCATTATCCTGCTCTCGCTGCGGCATAAGGAGTGGGAGCTGACACTTCACGCCCTGGCGGCGGTTCTCCTCGGCATGGTTGCCGGATGGACCCAGAACCGAATTTGGTGGCTCGCAGCCATCGCTGTGGTCACGGCGGTGGCCACCTTCTGGATGGCTGCAGTCAGGTCGCGCGCGGGTACCCGCGATGCCCAGGCCAGGTCGGATCAGCTGGCCACCCAGGTCGACCGGCGCATCAGCGAGCTCTTCTCGCTGCAGGAGCTCAGCTACGTCCTGTCGCAATCGATTCAGCTGGACCGGATCGCCGACCACGTAGCCAAATACGCCGCCCGCTTTCTTCAGGCTGAAGGAGCCATTGTAGTGCTCGCCGAGGGTGAGCTACTCAGAGTATTAGCGGCCACCGGCTCGCTCGAGCCGCTCATGGGGAAGGTGAGCGACGGCGCCGAAAGCCTGGTAGCGCTGGCCATAGGACGAGACCGCATCGAGGTAGCGGAGGGAGCCGAGGCCCCTGCGGTAAGACTGTTTGCTGAAATGATGGTCCGCAACGCGGCGGTAGCGCCCCTCCGCGCTCCTGGTACCACCATGGGAGCACTGGCGGTGGCAGACCGCCACGGTGGGCCGCTGAGCGCGGAGGACCTGTGGCTGTTCTCCACAGTGGCAACCAACGCATCCGTGGTTATGACAAACAGCCGCCTGTACGAGATGGTGCGCCGAAGCGAGGCGGAATGGGAAACGGCGTTCAATGCCCTGACCGAAGGCATCGCTGTAGTGGGCACGGCGGGAAACGTTCTCCGAGCCAACCAGGCGCTCGCCGCCATAACCGAGTTGCCGGAGTCCGAGCTGGTCGGACGCAATTTTTGCGACATGATTGCCGGGGCATCGGAGGCGGTCACCGGGCTGATCGGTTCGGCCTACCGGGGCGAGCGTCCCGTCCCGCTGGTGGTGCGGCCGGAGAACAGTCCCAAGGTGCTGCGCCTGACGGCTGCCCCGTTGGCTGAAGCCGAGCGGGGCACAGTGGTGATCCTGGTCGAGGACGTAACCGAGCAGCGCATCCTCGAGGCGCAGATTATTCAGAACGACAAGATGGCTTCCATAGGCCAGCTCGTCTCCGGCGTGGCGCACGAGCTCAACAACCCGCTGGCATCGATTGCCGGATTGACCGAGCTGCTTCTCGAGCGCCCTCCCCACCCCGAGCTCCCCCGCGAGCACTTGCGAGTGATCCACGACCAGGCGGAGCGGGCCGGCCGAATCGTCCGAAACCTGCTGACGTTCGCTCGCAAGGGCGTGCCGGAAAAAGCCGCCGTAGACCTGCACGACGTTGTGGTGCGAACTTCCCTGCTGATCATGTATGAGCTGCAGCTACACGGGATCGAGCTGGAGTCGGACCTGAGCTCCGATGGCACCACTGTCCTCGGTGACCGGTATGAGTTGCAGCAGGTGTTGCTGAACCTGGTGACGAACGCGGTCCAGGCGGTGAGCGGCCTCGAGCCGGGCAAGCCGAGGCGAATAGCGCTGTCGACGGTTCGCTCCTCTGGAGAAGCGGTACTGCGGGTGCGGGACACCGGGCCGGGCGTGCCACCCCATCTGGTTCCTTATCTTTTCACTCCGTTTTTCACCACCAAGGCCCCTGGTGAGGGGACGGGGCTGGGTCTCTCACTCAGCTACGGGCTGGTGAAAGCTCATGGAGGCGTTCTCGAATACGAGGCGCCGCCTGAGGGCGGTGCCGAATTCAAGGTCACGTTGCCCCTGTTCTCCTCCGAGCTTCCCTTGCCGGCCGAAGCTCCGTCCCACGCCGGTAACGGGCGTTCCCTGCAACGTCGTATACTGGTGGTGGACGAAGACCCTTCGGTACACCGGCTGCTGAGCGCGCTGTTCACTCCGGAAGGCCATACGGTGGAAGCGGTGCGTACCGGAGAGCAGGGTCTTAAGCTGGCGCGGGAGGAGGAGTTCGACTTGATCATCGCTGACGTGCGGGTGCCCGCTGGGCCGGCTCAACTATTCGCCGGCGCCCTGCTCGACGCGTGTCCCGCCTTCAGCGGCCGTCTGCTTGTTGCATGCACCGGCGAGGAAGATCTCCCCGCTCTTTTGGCTGAGCAGCCGGTCCGCCGGGTGAGGAAGCCATTCAACCTTCGGGACCTGAAAACGGTAGCGAACGAAATCCTTCAGTAGCCCGCCGCTGTGGCCGGTTTCCACGGCATAATGCTGATGCGTCCCTTTACCTTGGCCGTGGCACTGGACGCATCGGCTGTGGCCCAGTAGTTCCCACCCGCCGCCAAGTCGGGCGCTTCGATGAACCAGCGGGAGGCCCGAAGAAAGATGTTTCCCGTGACCTCGCTGGCATGGCCCGCACCGTCCAGCACCAGACCGTCACCAACCCCGTCGAACAAGTTTCCCCGCAGCTGAGCTCGGGTTGTCTGTTCCAGCACGACGCCCCGCTCCAGCCGCGCTAGCACGTTGTCGTCAACACGGTACCTCCGGCTGGGGTCGCCGGGCTCGTTCGGCGCGCCGATTCGGATGCCGACCACACCGCCGATGAGCACGTTGGCCAGGATGGCGTTATCGCTGCCGTGATCGCTCAGGATTCCCACCGAGCGGGAGCCGATCACCGTGTTACCTCGCAGCGTGCTGCCGCCAGAATGGTTGAGCCGGAAGCCGATACCGGCACTGTCGGCCCGGTTCTCCAGGAAGGTGTTGCTCCAGCCGTAGGCCGCACTGAACGCGGTTCCCAAAGCGGCAGAGGCGTCGTTGCGGTGCACGAGATTCCCCACCGACTGTTGGAGCTGGGGACGGGCACCGGCCAGTCGAAAGCCGGAGCTTGAGGCTGTCAGATCGTTGTCGACGATAGTATTCGAGTCACTCGCATCGCGGAGCAGGATCGCCGCGGCACCGCAGTCGCTGGCAGGAACCTGCGACTCGCACCGGCGGGTACGGTCAGCTCGATTACGAACGATGGTATTGCCGGCCGAACGCCATAGGTGAATTCCCCAGCCGCTGTTCGACCCCACATTGTTCTCGGCTATGTAGCTGTCGCGTACCTCTACCAATCCGATGCCGTTCTGCGCTCCCCGTGCTGTGATGTCCGTAACGCTGGCGGCCGCAGACCTCAGGAGAAGAATCCCCCCGCCGTAACGCTCAACAGCCTCCCGCCGTATGAGGTCCAGCCGATCCGCTGAGTCGGGCCGCGCTGGGGTGGAACGAACCTCCTGATTTCGGCTGCCCGAGAGATTTATGCTGGAGATACGGTGATTCCGCCCTCCCTCGATCTTGACTCCATGGCGGTAGCCTCTGATGGTGCCACCGGTGATGGTGACCCCATCGACCCCCCGGCTCGCCACTCCGATTCCCGCGTAGCGGCCGGGAACCGAGTCGCCGCTCTCGAGCACTACGCCGGTGAGATCGACCCGGGTACCCGATGCAGCGGCGATGATGACCCCGCGTTCATTGCTGTCGGGGATCCGGTATCGGCCAGGGCAGACGCGCACGTCTCCCTGCACCTGCGTGCCGGCCCGGGAAGGACGAATGCATGGTGCCGCGACATGCGGCCCGGCGAGCAGCGAGAACACCAGGGAGAAGGCTTCGAGGATCATGGGCGAACCGGGTAGCCGCGCTCGCGAAGGTAGGCGCGAGCCCGAGGCAGTGAGGATTCCTGGTAATGGAAAATCGTGGCGGCGAGAACGCCGTGTGCTCCCGCCGCTAACGCTTCGGCCAGGTGCTCGAGGGTCCCTGCCCCACCCGAAGCGATCACCGGGATGGTGACCTCCCGCGAAGCAGCCTGAATCAGCGGGAGGTCATAGCCCGTCCCGGTTCCGTCCTTGTCCATCGATGTCAGCAGAATCTCACCCGCACCGAGCGCCTCCAGACGGCGACACCACTCGACACCATCCAAGCCGGTACTCTCCCGTCCGCCGTTGACCATGACCGCCAGCCGGCCTTCCACCCGTTTAACATCCACCGCCGCCACCACACACTGGCTGCCAAAGCACTCGGCCAGGCGGGAAACCAGGGATGGGTCGCGCACCGCTGCCGTGTTGACCGTGATCTTGTCGGCGCCGGATCTGAGCGCCGCCCCCGCATCCGGGACCGAGCGAATGCCGCCGCCGACAGTGAACGGAATGAAAATGGATTCCGCTACCCGGCTGACCATTTCCAGCGTCGTCTGCCGGGCCGCCGGGCTGGCGGAGATGTCGAGAAGTACCAGCT
>JACCRS010000118.1 GCA_013813435.1 Gemmatimonadales bacterium | reverse complement strand
GTGGACAACCCGCCGGTGAGCTGGCCGGCATAGTAGGTGGTCAGCAGGAAGTCGACGATCGCAAGAGTCTTGTCCCTCGCTGCCGTGCCGGCCTTTTTATCGACCGCCTTCGAAATCGAGCTGAATTGCGCCTGTGCCGAGGTCCTGAGACCGCCTTTGGGAAACAGCGCGTCGATCTGAGCCTGAATGCCCGCGGCCGTGCATACTACCAGAGCCGCCGGACCTCTCATGATCGGAGGTGCTGTGGTCGGTGCCTCGGTGGTCTGATCGGAACAGGCGACTAACGACAGGGTGGCTGCGAGGATTGCGCTGAGTACCGAACGGCGCATGAAAAGGCTCCACCAGAGAGGGTTTGCGCTCACTGCTGGCACGGGTTCCGTCCGCTTGGGCGGGGCACCAGGTGTCGAACCGTGACTGGTGAGGGCTAGACTACCGACACGGTAAAAAGCCGCCCGCATCCAGGGTGTGTCGGTGTGTAATAATCTGTGGGCCCCAATATGCGCCTGGTACGAGAATTCGCTAGTAGTTAGACAGCGACCCGGCACCTTATTGGGCAAGTCCCACCAGATCGCGATATCGGGGATCTTCCTGCAGGGCTCGGAACCACCAGGTGGCGTCTTCAGACAATGCAGTCCGTTTTTCGGGATTGGCCGCCAGATAGACCTTGAGTGCCTTGATTGCGTCTTCCCGGTGTCCCAACAAAGTGAGGACGAACGCCTCCGCGTAGATCAAGTCGCGCGTTGGATCGATTTCGGGGCTGCCGCGAGAGCGCTGCGCCAACCGGCGCGCGCTATCGGCGAGTCCCGCTCTTGCGATGGTTGCAGCTACCATCATGCGCGAGTTGAACCGCTGATAGTCCCGATCAGAACCAGTCGCCAGCTTAACCAGCGAGTCCGATAACTTCCAGGCTCGGGCGACATCCGGTTCCTGGGATCGGGTCGTCAAGAGATAGAGCTGGCATTCCACGGATTTCGGGTCTGCGGGAAACCTGAGCTGTCCTGCTTCGCACCAGTGTACGGCATCCGAGAACTGGCCAAGATCGTAGGAAACATAGAAGAGCCTTGAGAGAACGACGTCCGCGTTGCTGAGGTATGCATCTTCCTCGTAGGCTCTGCGTGCGGCGAGCTTCACGTCCACTAAATTGCCGGTCTGATAGTAAAGATGGGACAGCGTTGCCCAGGCACCCGCTTGATTGGGCGCGACCCTCACCGCCTGCTCCAGGTCGGTCTGGGCTGATCGAAGCAGGGCCCGCGCCGCGGCCGGTTCCGATTCAAGACTCAATAACCAACGCCAGTAGCGCAGGTTCCCCCGAAGCTCCAGGGCATCCGGATTTTGGGGGGCGAGCTTCAGCGCACGGTTCACGTGACTGTGACCCTTCTCGATCCATCGACTTGCGCGCAGCGGCTCATCGCCTTCCAAGCGTGATTGACGATAAGCGATGGATGCCCGGCCGATAATCGGCTCGACCCAACTGGGGTCGAGCGTTTCCACCCGAGCCAGCAGAGAATCAGCACGCTCGAACTCCCGCTTGACGCCGGCCGAGTCTGACTTGTGGGCCGCCGCTTCTGCTGCTTTTCGATGCAGGCCGGCTCGCTGAAGCACCGCCCACGCATCTGTGCTACGGGTCCGGTTGCGTTGTTCCCGGAGCCGTATTTCCAGGCCGAGCCGTTCCCGAATAAGGTCAGCCACCCTGCCACTGAGTGTGTCCTGGATCGAAGGAAGGTTTCCGGCCGACTGCTCGAAGCTCGCGCGCTCAAAGTCTGCTCCGCTTCCCCCATCCACTAGCCGGATGTTTACCCGCAGCCGTCCGCTTCTCTGCTCGAGGTCGCCGGTTACCAGCGTGCCCGCGCGGAGGGCGCGGGCCACGCTGTCGCGGGGCACATTGTCCCCCCGATATATCTCCACCCCAGTCTTGGAGATGATTTCGAGACCTGGAACCTGATTCAGCTCTCGAATAAGTCCCTCGGTCAGGCCATCGGCCAGGTAACTGAGTGAGTCACCGTCGCCATCGGTTTGGAAGTAGAGGACGGCGATGCGATGGGGGTCGAGACCCATCGCGATCGCACCGGACTCAACGCCGCTTCGGTGCCAGACTTGCCAGGCGCCGAACCCGGTGCCGGCCAGCGCTACCAGCGACGCCAGGGCCACGGCCCAGAAGCGGGCACCGGGCACTCTCGTTTCTTGCTGAGTCTTGAGTCCTCGAGGTGTGCTGCGCCGGACTGCACGCATGGCGCGGGACGATGTGCGCCGGGCAGCGGGACCGAGATCCACGTCGCATAGCGAGTCCGCAAACTCTCGGACGCTGGGAAACCGGTCCGCCGGTGTCTTCTCCAGCGCCCGCATCACAGCGTCCTCCAGTTCATCCGGAATCGAGTTCCGCACCACCTGCAGGCTGGGGACTGACTCCATTGATTGCCGAGCCAGGATGGCCATCGCATTAGGGCCGTCGAAGGGGGGTTGGCCCACCAGCATCTCATAGAAAACACAGGCCAGGCTGTACTGATCCGCCCTCCCGTCGAGATGCTCGGCTGCCAGAGCCTGCTCGGGACTCATGTAGTGCGGGGTCCCTATCGCCATCCCCGTTTCAGTCAGCTTGTCACCCCCGGCCTCACTCACCGCCCGCGCGATCCCGAAGTCCGCCACCAGCGCGTGCCCCTCTTGGAGCAGGACGTTCTCCGGCTTGATGTCGCGATGAATAACCCGGCGGGTATGGGCGTAGTGGAGGGCGTTGGCGATCTCACAGGTGATCTGGACTGCGTCGGGAAGCGGAAGCTGCTCCTCCCGATCCAGCCGCGCCCGCAACGATTCACCTTCGACGAACGGCATCACGTAGTAGAGGAAGCCGGCGGCCTCGCCCGAGTCGTACAAGGCAAGAATGTTGGGGTGCTGCAGGTGGGCCGCGACCCGGATCTCTCGGAGGAAGCGATCGGACCCAATCGAGGCGGCCAGTTCCGGGCGAAGAACCTTGATGGCGACCGGCCGGTCGTGGCGGGAGTCGCGCGCCAAGTATACCGTGGCCATCCCCCCCTGACCGATCAGGCGCTCTACGGCGTACCTGCCATCCAGTGCGGTACGTAGCGAGTCCAGCGGATTAATCACAGGGGTGCCTCGGGCGGGAAGGACGAACCAACATACCGGAAAATCAGGCGGGTGGCTACACCGGACAAGCCGCCAGAACATCTCGCATCTCCAGAGCCGAGCGCCAGCGCTCACCCGGGCTCTTAGCCATCGCCTTCTTTATACCGGCTGCCAGCTCCCTCGGAGTGTCGCTTCGCAGCGTTGTGACATCGGGCGGCGGCTGCGTCAGATGTTGTTGAAGCACCACTGCCTCATTGCGATGCATGAACGGCGGTTGTCCTCCCAGGCACTCGAAGAGCACGCACCCGACAGAATAGATGTCGCTGCGGTGATCGATGTCGGCCAGGGCCGTTATCTGTTCCGGGCTCATGTAGGTGGAGGTACCCACCGCTATGCCGGACTTGGTGAGTTGGTCGCTGCCGGATGCAACTACTGCTCTCGCGATACCGAAATCAAGCAGCACCGCACCTTCGGCGGAAAGCACGATGTTGGCGGGTTTCACATCGCGGTGGATGATCCCATGGCCATGGGCGTGACCGAGAGCGTCCAGCACGTCACAGGCGATTCTCAGTGTCTCAGCTACCGGAAGGCACCGCTGCGCATCGAGGCGTTCCCGCAGCGTCGCTCCCTCGACAAAGCTCATGACATAGTAGACCAGCCAATCTCGCTCGCCGGAATCGAGAATCTTGGCGATATGAGGATGGTCCAGTCGGGTGGCGATCTTGATCTCGCGGAGGAAGCGGTCGGCAGCCACGCTGACCAGCAGCTCCGGGTGGAGAATCTTCAGGGCCACCGCCTGCCCGCTCGGGTCCCGCGCCAGAAAGATACGAGCGTTCCCGCCCTTGCCGATCTCGCGATCGACCTCGTACCGCCCGGTAAAGGCTTGGCGCACCAGCGCCAGCATGTCGCGTCTGATGCGCCATCCTAGGAAGGGATGAATCAATGGTTGCCAATAGAGTTCCAGTACGCAAGTCGGGTAGCTTCCTGCTCATCGCCCCGTCGCTGAATCGCGGGCAGTCAGACCGCCGTATCTTACCGCGGTCATCTCCGCCAGAATCGCCAGGCCGATCTCCGCCGGCTGGCGGCCGCCGAGGTCCAGCCCAATGGGGCCGCGGAGCCGGGCAACCTGCTCGTCGCTCAGGCCGCTCTGCCGAAGGCGCTCGCGGCGTACGACCTGAGTCTTCTTTGAGCCGATGGCTCCGACATAACGAGCCGGGGAGCGAAGCGCCACTTGAAGTGCGGGCTCGTCGAATTTGGGATCGTGGGAAAGCAGACAGACGTAGCAGCTGGAGTCCAGGCCGATGCGGTCGAATGCCTCTTCCGGCCACGCAAGGATAAGGTCGTCCGCGTCGGGGAACCGATCTTGGTCGAGGAAAGCCTTCCGACCGTCAGCAACTATCGTATGGTATCCCAAGGCTTTAGCGAGCGGCACCAGGGCAGCCGCGATCTGGCCCGCACCAAAGACGACCAGGCGCGGCCGCCGGGCGAACACCTCAAAGAAAATGGTTACGGGGCCGTCTTCGGTCTCGAAGGTGTGGCTGGAGCTCGACTCTCGTCGCAGAGCTGACGCCGCCGCTTCACCCAGCGTATCTGTCGGAAGGCTGCCCGAAAACCTGCCCTCGATCCGCCCGTGCTCCAGCACCCGGACCGACTCGCCCAGCCCAGCACCGGCGATAATCGATGCCACCACCTCGTCCCCCTTTCCCCGCGCCGCTGCGAGGATTTCCGGCTTGATGTTCGGCTCAACAAACACCTTGATCGTTCCGCCGCATGCGAGCCCTACCTCCCAGGCCCGCTCATTGCTCACCCCGAACGTCACCAGTTTCGGGGTTCCGCGCTCGATTGCGGCTTCGATCTCGAGTGCCGTGGCGCTCTCCACGCAGCCCCCGGATACCGAGCCGGCGATCTTCCCGTCGGCGGAAGCAAGCATGCTGGAACCCTCGGGACGCGGCGCCGAGCCCCAGACGCTAGTGACCACAGCACGACCGAAGGGGGTTCCAGCCGCGGCAAAGCGAGCGTGATCTTCGAGGAGGTCTCGCATAGGGTGAGCCTACGGCGGTCCCAGCGCTTGGAGGTCGGCGCGGGTATCTACGTCGGGATTGTCGCCGGTAACATCGAGGGTTAGTGCGCCGGGCGAGCTCGGGTCCAGCAGGGCGCTGAAGCCGACATCACCCTCCAGATGCCAGGCCCTGGGCCACAGTTCCTGAGACAATAAAACCGGGTGGCCCGGGGCCCCGCCCCGAGCACTGTATCGCGGCCGGATGATCGTGCTACCCGTGTGCTGCCACGCCCGCACCAGCTGCTCGATCACCTCGGGACGCACCAGTGGCTGGTCTCCCAGGAGGACGAGGGCAGCGCCGGCCTCCTCCGTGGTCCTGCGTTCCAGGGAGGTAAGGCCCAGACGCAGGGAGTTTGAGAGGCCCAGCCCGGGCAGACGATTGACGACAGGCTCGAGCTTGGCGGCCAAGGCCAGACGGCACGCCCGCCCGTCGCCTGCCGCAATGACGACACACCCTCCCTGGAGCAGACCTAGCCTGCAGGCGCCCTCGACCACCGCAAGCACATACGAAAGTAAGGGCCGGCCCTGATAGTGCGCGTGCAACTTGCGGCCACCGAACCGCTTGCCCCCGCCCGCGGCGAGCACCAGTGCATGGACCGGCCCGCTCTTGCCACCGGGGGAGGGGCCAGGTAAAGTCACTCTCCCTCGCTTTTCAACTTTGGGGTGTAGCTCAATTGGCAGAGCGCCCGGCTGTTAACCGGGAGGTTGCTGGTTCGACCCCAGCCGCCCCAGTAGTGGCGCATTTGCATGCGCCCCTACGCTATGGCTGCTAGCTATATGCTATTCCTTGGGAACGTTGAACTCCGTCGGGGTGGCCCATAGCCAACCCCCTATAGCTTCTCGTACGCCGCCAACGTCAGAAATTCAGGAAATACCTCAGCGGAGAACAGCCCATCCAGCAGCTCGCCGGCACTGGCGAGTCGTTCTCGATCCCCTCCAGCACCAACCAGCGTTTCAGTTTCCTCACTCAACACTCTGCGACAGCGTTCCAGAGTGATCGCCTTCCCTTCCTCGGTCTTAACTCCATGTCGGATCCACTGCCAGAGCTGGGAACGTGAGATCTCGGCCGTGGCCGCATCTTCCATCAGGTTATTGATGGCCACCGCACCGGATCCCTCGAGCCAGGCGGCGAGGTATTGAAGCGCGACGCTGATATTCCCCCTGACACCCGCCTCGGTGACCCGCCCTCCCAACACCCGAACATCCAACAGCCCCTCCGCTCTTGCTTCCACGTCTTCCCTCTGACGGCTCTTCTGGTGGGGCCGATTTCCCAGCACAGCTCTGAACACCTCGTCCACAACCGGCACCAGATCGGGATGGGCCACCCAGGCCCCGTCATAACCCGCCCCCACTTCACGCGCCTTGTCCTCACGAACCCGGGCAAGTGCGGTCTCGTTCACCTCTGGGTCGCGGCGGCTCGGGATGAAAGCCGCCATGCCTCCTATGGCGTGAGCGTCGCGGCGGTGACAGGTCTTCACCAGCAGCTCGGTGTAGGCGTGCATGAACGGTACGGTCATGGTCAGCTGGGATCGGTCGGGAAGGATAAAATCGGGATCGTCCCTGAAGTTCTTGATGATGCTGAAGAGGTAGTCCCACCGCCCCGCGTTAAGGCCGGCCGCGTGGTCCCGCAGCTCATACAGGATCTCGTCCATCTGGAAAGCTGCCAGGATGGTCTCGACCAGAACGGTGGCCCGGATCGATCCCTGTGGAATGCGCAGCTCATCCTGGGCGAATTTAAATACTTCATTCCACAACCTTGCCTCGAGATGATTCTCCAGCTTTGGGAGGTAAAAGTAGGGGCCGCTGCCGCGGGCTAGGAGTTCGCGTGCGTTATGGTAAAAATAGAGTCCAAAGTCCAAAAGGCTGGCGGATATGGGCTCGCTGTCGACCAGCACGTGTTTTTCCTCCAGATGCCAGCCACGGGGGCGGACCACCAGGGTGGCGAGCTTCTCTCCCAGCCGGTAGCGCTTTCCTTCGGGACTCACGTATTCGAGAGTGTGCCGGACAGCCTCGATACAGTTTGCCTGGCCGGCAATCACGTTGGCCCACGGTGGTGAAAGAGCATCCTCGAAGTCGGCCATGAACACCCGGGCCCCGGAGTTGAGCGCGTTGATCATCATCTTGCGCTCGACGGGGCCGGTAATCTCCACCCGCCGGTCATTCAGATCAGCGGGAGCGGCCGCCACGGTCCAGCTGCTCTCTCTGACCTCCCGGGTCTCGGGCTGAAAATCGGGGCGGGCTCCGTTCTGGATCTTCTGTCGGACCTCGATGCGGTGCCGGAGCAGGGCTTTTCGGCGAGGCCCGAATTCGCGCACCAAACGCTGCACAAAGTCCAGAGCTTCAGGCGTGACGATGCGGACTGCATCAGATACCTGGGGCGCGCGGATCTCTATTTCATTCATCTTACGCCACGTGGTATACCATGAAGGCGTAGTGGCAGCCGCTTCCCGCAAGCACCAGCAGATGCCAAATCTCGTGGTGACCGAAGCGGCCGGGGAACGGATCCGGACGCTGCCGCATGAAAATCACCGCCCCGATGGTATAGGCCATACCGCCGGCTAAAAGCCAGGCCAGCCCGCTTAGAGATACTGCCCTCGCGATCGGCACAGCGGCTACGAGCGCCAGGTAACCCATGCCCAGGTAGGTCGAGGTGGAGAGCCAGATGGGAGCGTCAAGAAAAAACAGCTTGAAGGGAACCCCCGCCAGAGCTATGAGCCAGACGGTGCCGAGTAGGGTCCAGCCCAAGGTGCCGTTCAGGGTGATCAGTGCAAGAGGAGTGTAGGTACCGGCAATTAGAAAGTAGATCGCGATGTGATCCAGGGTTCGCAGTGCGCGCAAAGGCCGCTCTGCCAGCGGGAGCGAGTGGTACAGGGTGCTTGCCCCGTAGAGAAGGATCAAAGTGGTGCCGTAGATAGCGAATGCCACCAGCTGCGCGGGCTGGCGGGCCGACCGAAGCAGGAGAATGGTTCCAGCGCCCGCCAGTAGAAGACCAAGGAGGTGAGAAGTGCCGTTGAATGGCTCGCGGATCCGCATGGCTGCAATCTACGGGGAAAAGAGGAAAGGAGGGAACGAGGGAATGAGGGAAGGATTCCGTTGGCCTTGTCGCCTGCTTACTGGGCACCTAGCGTTATTCCGTGCGGATCGCCCTGTTTTCTGAGGTTTACTGGCCCATGGTCAGCGGCGTGGGGGTTACCCTGCTGCGCCTTACCCGGGCACTGGAGGAGCGAGGCCACCAAGTCCGGGTTTACTCCGCCACCTACCCCCTGCCCGAGGGGCAAGCCGACCGGCCGGAAGTGCACCGCTCCCCTAGTACCGCGCTGTTCCTGTACCCCGATGTCCAGTGGGCCTTTCCCCGGCTGCGGGACGTGGTGGAGGATGTTGTTCGATTCGGTCCCGACGTCATCCACGTGGCTACCGAGTACACCATGGGAGTCGCCGGGATCAAAGTCGCCCGGCAGCTCAAGCTACCGGTCATCGCATCATCCCACACCGATTACGACAAGTACGCCGCCCGTTATAATGTCGAGTGGGCGCTCCGGGTGGGCTGGCATTACATGCGCTGGTTTTATGGACACGCTCACCGGGTCCTGTGCCCCTCGCGCATCCATGAGGAGCATCTCCACAGCCGCGGGGTTACTCACACCGGACTCTGGAGCCGCGGTGTTGATCCCAACTGCTTTCACCCTCGCTTCCGGAGTGAAGCTTACCGGCGGTCGCTCGGCGTCGAACCTGGCGATCTGCTGGTAACCTACATCGGGCGTATCGCGCGCGAGAAGAATATCGCCCTTCTGCTGGAAGCTTGGGACCTGCTCGCTCCGGAGCGAGGTTCAGCCAAGCTCACACTGGTGGGTCGCGGTCCACTGGAGGCGGACATTCGCCGCCGGCAGATCCCGGGAGTGCATGTGGCCGGCCTGATGGACGGGCGGCCGCTCTCCGCCGCCTATGCCTCGGCCGACATATTCGCCTTTCCTTCAGCCACCGAGACCTTCGGTAACTCACTCCTGGAGGCGATGGGTTCCGGCCTGCCTTCGCTGGTGGCAGCGGCCGGAGGAGTCCTCGAGTTCTCGCAGCATGGCGGGAATGCCTGGCTGGTGGAGCCCAACAGCGTATCTGCCATCGCCGAGGGGTTGCACCGGCTGCTGCAAGACGCTGGGCTCCGGCGCCGCCTGGCGGAGGGGGCGCTCCGAACCGCCCATGAGAGGCGGTGGGAAGAAGTCTACGATGGGCTCATCCAGGATTACTACGCCGCTATCGAGAATCGAAGGTTGGTCCAGGCAGCCTGAAAATTGTAGTGCCTGGAGCTAACCCATGACCCCAAGCCCCAGATACGCCAAGGCCGCGATTGCCGCGCTCATGGGCATGGTGAGGATCCACGCAAGGACAATCCGTTTAGCTACTCCCCATCGCACGGCCGAGAGGCGCTGAGCCGAACCCACTCCGATGATGGCACCGGTGATCGTGTGCGTGGTGCTCACCGGCACTCCGAGGTTTGAAGCCAGAAGCACCGTGATTCCGCCTGCGGTCTCCGCGCAGAACCCGCCAAATGGTCGCAGCCTGGTGATCCGCGTCCCCATCGTTTTCACGATCCGCCACCCGCCAGCGGCCGTACCCAGCGCTATGGCAGTGTGAGCCGCAAGGACGATCCAGAGCGGGATGTGGTCGGCCGAGGGAAGATAAAAGTGGCTCAGCCACCCGGTTTGCCCGGCGAAGCTTGCCTGACTGGCTATGAGGAGGCTGACGATGATACCCATCGTCTTCTGGGCGTCGTTAGCCCCATGGCTCAACGAATAGAGAGCAGCGGAGAGAAGCTGTAGACGCCGGAAGATCCGGTCCACGGGACCGGGGTGTGCCCGGCGCAGCAACCACGACAGGCCCACCGTGAGCATGAGGGCGATCGTCATTCCAAGCACCGGTGATACGACGATAAAAGCCACCGGGAGTATCCAGCCGCTCAGAATCAGTGCACCGAAACCGGCTTTGGCGATGGCGGCCCCGGCGTAACCTCCCAGCAAGGCGTGCGACGAGGAGCTGGGTAGCCCCAGATACCAGGTGACCAGGTCCCAGATAATGGCGCCGAGCAGGCCGGCGAGGATAACGTCCGGATCGACGATGCTGATGTCGATCAAACCCTGGCCTATCGTCTTGGCCACTGCGGTACCCACGACAAAGGCAGCCACGAAGTTGAAGAAAGCGGCCCAAAAGACGGCTTTCCCCGGGCTCAGAACCCGGGTCGAGACCACCGTGGCGATGGAGTTGGCGCTGTCGTGAAAGCCGTTGATGAAGTCGAAGACGAGCGCTACAGCTACGATGACGACTACATATAGTACGACGTGATCCATGCTCAGGCGTGCTTGATGGAGATCGATTCCAGGACGTTACCCGCGTCTTCCATGTGATCCAGTGTCTTCTCGAGGGTGTCGTATATCTCCTTCCACTTGATGACCAGTAGAGGGTCCGGGGTCCCATCGAAGAGCCGGGCGACCCATTCGTGGTATAGCGAGTCGCCCTCTTCCTCCAACCGTTTGACCCGGGCGCACGCCTCCAAAACCGACTGGTCCTTGTTCTTCTCGAGACTCTGGACCGCAACGAGAAGTTCCTGGGTGCCGCGAAATACTACATCGCCCAACAGAACAGCTCCCTGGGGAGCCTCGCCTGCCTGGTACATCTGAACTCTGTGGGCGGTTCCGTCGATCAAGTCGACGACGTCGTCGAGCCGCGAAGCCAGCAGGTGAATATCTTCCCGGTCGAGCGGGGTGATGAATACCCGATCCAATCGGGTCACCACCTCATGGGTGACCTGGTCGGCCGCATGCTCCAGCCGCTTGATTGCGTCCACGATCGGTCCCCGGCGGGCCATATCCGCACGAAGAAGGTCGAGTTGTAGCTTGGCCGCCTCGACACTGAGAGCAGCGACCGAGGTGAAGAGGTCGAAAAACTTCTCGTCACGCGGCAGAAGACGCACGCAAACCCCTCGCAGTATAAGCGGCGGGAAGATAGTCCCACTCACATGCTTGGCAAGACACCGACTGCTTGACTCGGCCTGTTTTTGCAGGCAATTTTTTCAATACCTCTGAATCTCTGCAGAGGATCGGGATTTGCTACCGCAGTTTCGGGGCATATGACCCAAAGTCTGCTCACCCGCCCCGACCGGCTGGCTGCTCTCCGCCGCACCGCACTCCTCGACACCCCACCCGAGGAGGGCTTCGACCGTCTTACCCGCATGGCGGCAAGACTGCTGGGCACACCCGTATCGGTGATCTCCCTTGTGGCCGACGACCACCAATTCTTCAAGAGCGCCCTTGGCCTGCCCGAGCCTTGGGCCTCTCGCCGGGTTTCGCCAATATCATTTTCCTTCTGCGGGCAGGTCGTGGCCACCGGTGAGCCACTGGCTCTGGAGGATGCCCGGCGTCATCCGCTGCTGCGTCATAACCCGGTTATCACTGAACTGGGGTGGGTGGCCTACGCCGGAGCTCCGGTCGTGACCCTACAGGGCCACACAATCGGGGCCCTGTGCGTCGCCGACAAGGCGCCGCGAGTCTGGTCTGAGCGAGACATCGCGCTGCTGCAGGACTTGGCAGCGTCGGTCGTCACCGAAATCGAGCTGCGAAGCGAGATCGCCGAGCGCCGGCAGGCCCAGCATGGTCGCCGCGAGAGCCAGGAGCAGTTTCACAGCAGCTTCGAGGAATCGGGTATCGGGATGGCGCTCATCTCGACCGACGGGCGGTGGCTGCGGGTGAATCGGGCGCTCTGTGACTTTCTGGGCCGCACTCCCGACGATCTGGTTGGATTGTCCGTCGAAGGCGTAAGCCATCCGGACGACGCTCTGGCCGGCCAGGAAGCCATGCGGCTGCTACAGGCCGGCGAGTGTCGAACCTACACTATGGAGAAGCGCTACGTTCGTCCCTCAGGCGGTGTAGCATGGGCACTGTTGAATGTTTCACTGATACCCTCATCTGAAGGAGAGCCGGGTCACTTCATCGCAGGCATCCAGGAGCTCACCGAGCGTAAACAGTCAGAGATGGTTCTACGTGAAAGTGAAATGCGCTACCGGCTGCTGGTACAGTCCTCTGGCGAGGTAGTGTGGGACTGGGATCTGATCACTGATGAGGTCACCTGGGATCCCGCTACCGGGCCCCTCCTTGACTACGATCGCTCCCAGCTCGGCGACACCGCCTCATGGTGGTACGAGCGCATTCACCCCAGCGATCGTGAGCGCGTGGTGGCGAGCATCGACGCAGCTATCAGCCAAAGCGCGGTCGCCTGGACTGACGAGTACCGCTTTCGCCGGGCGGATGGTTCTTATGCCGTGATGCAGGACAGGGTGCACATCGGTCTGAACGATGCCGGTATCCCGGTTCGGGCGATCAGCGCCATGTCCGGCTTGTCCAACGCCCATGGCGCCCACCGCCACCTGCAACAAGTACTCGACGCCCTCCAGGTCGGTGTCTCGGTGATAGACAAACACGGCCGTATTGTGGTTACGAACAGCTCGGAAAAGCAGCTGTGGGGAGGCGGTCCTGCGGCGCCTCAGGAATTTGGCGAGCACAAGGCTTGGTGGGCTGACACCGGAGAGGCGGTTCGGCCGGAGGAGTGGGGAGCTGCGCGTGCCATCCAGGGCGAGTTCTCGGCGGACGAAGAGGTCACCATCGAGACCCCGGATGGCGCTCAGAAGATCATCCGGAACTCCGCCACCCCGATATTGGACGACGCGGGAGAAATCGTGGGGGCTGTGAACGTAAGCGAGGACATCACCTCGACCAGGGCTGCCGAAGCCTCGCGCACCCGCGAGGAAGAGGAAAGTCTCCGGGCGGAGAAGATGGACGCTATCGGGCGTCTTGCCGGCGGTGTGGCCCACGACTTCAATAATCTCCTCACTGGCATACTGAGTTACAGCGATCTCATCCTGCAGGATCTCCGGCCGGCCGATCCCCTAAGGGCCGATGTTGAGCAGATTCGCGACGCCGGGCAGCGCGCGGCAAGCCTGACCCGGCAGCTGTTGGCCTTCAGCCGCCGCCAGGTACTACAGCCGCGGGCGCTATCACTCAGTTCGGCGGTCACCGAGCTCGAACCGATGCTCAACCGACTAGCTGGCTCGAGCGTAAGGCTGGAGCTCGATCTCGACCCAGAGCTCGGCAGCGCATTACTTGACCCCGCTGTCCTGGAGCAGGCCCTGGTGAACCTCGTTGTGAACGCCAAGGAGGCCATGCCGGAGGGCGGCCGGATTGGAATCAGCACCGCAAACTCGCCACCCGAAGGGAGCCAGGCTAAAAGCGCCCCTCAGGGCCATGTGTCGCTGTGGGTGAGTGATACGGGGATAGGTATGGATCCCGTCACCCAAAGCCACATATTCGAGCCCTTCTTCACCACTAAGCGGGGAACCACCGGGACAGGGCTGGGGTTGTCCACCGTCTACGGAATCGTGGAGCAGAGCGGCGGAACGATCACGGTCGAGAGTGCCCCGGACCAGGGTTCCACCTTCGGAATCCACTTTCCCCGATACAACGGACCCGCTCAGGCCGCTCTGCCAGCCCACGGTATGGCAGCTCGAGGAGCCAAGGAGACGCTTCTTCTGGTCGAGGACGAGACGCCGGTTCGGGAATCGGTTCGGCGCTTGCTCGAAGCCCATGGCTACACGGTCATCGAGGCTCGGGATGGTGCCGACGCACTTCAGCTCTACGATCTAAACACCACGGGAATAGATCTCGTGCTGACCGATGTGGCCATGCCGGTCATGGGCGGGTACGAGCTGGTGCAGCAACTCCGCGCTCGACAGTCAGACATCCGAGTGCTGTTCATGTCCGGTTATGCCGAGAAGCCGCTGGGCAGCAACGGGGTGCTGGGAAGTGGTACCGGTTACGTAGCGAAGCCATTCAGTGTCAACACCCTGATGAAACGCCTTCGGGAAGTGCTGGAAGGGTGAACAAGGTCACGCTATTGTGACCAGATTCAGCAGATCCCCCGGCGTCTCGAGCCAGAAATCCGGCTTGGCCAGCTCGAGCTGATCCCGGCGGAATGGCCCCCATAGCGCTGCGGCTGTCAGCACTCCCGCCGCACGGCCGGAGTTCATATCGTGTACACTGTCGCCCACGTACAGGGTAGTAGCAGGGTCGGCGCCGAGCAGGGTCACGGCCTTCTCCACCGGCTCGGGATGTGGCTTCGGATTAGTCACTTCATCGGCGCACACCAGCACGTCCATAAGCGCCTCCAGCCCGACCAGGTTAAGTCCTCTGAGGGCGCCGTGCCGGTTTTTGCTGGTAACAAGTCCCGTTTGAAGACCAGCGGCCTTGATCTCCCGCACCACGTTGAGCACGCCGGAATACACCGTCACCATGCGGTCATGATGCTTCAGGTTGTATTCCCGGTAGGTGGCAATCATAGCCTCAATGGTTCCGATCTCGTCTCGCCATTCGGCAAGCTGCACGGTGAGCGGGGTTCCGACTCCTTTGAGCCAGTCATCATCGGTTCGGGCGGGGAGCCCATGTTGTGCCAGGGTGTGGTGATAGCTATCGAGAATCAGCCGGAGGGAATCGATCAGAGTCCCGTCGAGGTCGAAGAGAACGGTGCGGATATTCGGCATCGCGTGAAGCTAGCGGGTAATAAGCTGCTTGCGCAGCCGTCGGGTAACCTCTAATCTCCGTCATCTATGAAACGTTGCGGCCGCCACCAGGGCTCGCAGCCATCAACAACCTGCAGGCCGCAGTTGAGAGGCAAGGATGAGGATGGCTGATAACAGAGGGATGGATCGAGCAAGCGCTATGGCCTCTCCGTCTGATCCGGTAACCATAAACGCCGTACCGCCTTCCGTTCCATCGATCCGGGAAGCGAAGTTGCGTCCGGAATTCACCGAGCGGTACGCCGGCATCGAGCCGGACGTCTGGTTCAGTGCCGCTGGACTGGCGGAGCAGCTTATCACCCAGCTGCTGCGCGATGGGGTCCCGGACCAGGACTTGCCGCAGCGGGTTCTTGATCCGGCTCATTTCGAATTCCGAGGGGGTGAGGCAGGAGGCGCCAGGCCGGCCTCGCCACGATAGATCTACGCTTCCGGAGATCTATGCTTCCGGGCCGAATATGATCAAGCCGGTCAGCCGGACCTCGATTCCATCCCAGTCGGGTTGAGGCAGCACCTGTCTCAGCCCGTTTGTGAGCTGTAGATCATCCGCTTCAGCCAGCTTCTCCAGGAGTATCTCCTCGCCGGCCGTGTGACCGCCCGCCACGAACTGCAGCGCCTGTTCCAGCTGTAACAGAGAGCCTTCCTGACGTAGCCTCGCAGCTTGGCGAACGAGTTCGCTCAGGCGCACTGCAACAGCCCGCAGGGAAGGAGCAGGATCGGGCACAACCCATCGCCGGCCCCGGGTCAGCGCAAGCCGGTCCCGGATCAGAGGCGTGAGCAGTTCCAGGTACATCCGCAGTTGATCGGCGGGTACCACCTCATGCTGGCTCTGCGCTGCGGCGGACCTCAGGCGTTGAGTAAGGATCTCAGCGTCTTCGGCCCACCCGCCGCTGGGGCCGAGCCACCCCACCGCCGTGGAGAGACAAGTGGCGGCGTCGGTGGAGCGATATAGCGCGATTCCCGCCAGCATACCCTGGTGCCGCGATCGGACGCTCGCCACTCCCGCTACCGCATCGCAACTGCCCAGCTCTTTGGCTACATCCGCTCTCCAGCGCCAAATGTGACGGCCTCCGGGACCGACCCCTGCTGTTGCGGGGAGGATAGCTTTTCGCGCCAGGGTGGCTTCGAGGTGCAGAGATCGCTCCAGCTCCGGAGGAGGAGAGAAGTGCACCACCTCCACTTCCGCGTGGCGAGAGCCTAACCGTACGGATCTTCCTTCTCGTTGCTCCAGCCGCATCGGTGTCCACGGCAGGTCGTAATGAATCACCCGGGCTGCGCGCTGAAGATCGAGCCCTTCAGCGGCAACATCCGTCACGACGAGGTGCCGTGCACCTGGGGCCTGCGAGGCCCCCTCCCGAAACCATCCCAATACCGCTGACCGAGGCAGCAGGGCAGCACCAACACCGGCCCTGTCTCCTGTGCACCAAGCCAGATTCAGACCATCGAGCCTTCCGCGGATGTATCGTACCGTGTCCCGGCTAGCGGTGAAAATGAGTGTCGACTTATCCTCCTCGAGGATGTCACGTAAACGCCATAGTTTTGCATCCTCCTCCTCCATCGCTGCTCTAGCCGCTGGAATGACCTCCTCCAGCACGTCGATATCGGACAAGTCCAGATCGCTCGCGCCCGTGGCCGCCGGCAGCAGCTCCCACAGGACCAGCTGATCCCCCAACTCCGCGCTGAAGCGGCGTAACTCCGACCGCTCCAGGGCCCGCCCGGCCCGCCAGGCGTCCCGCGCATGCAAGAGCAGCCGGCGATATCGCTGGAGCGAGCCGATCAGAGCTGCTGGACTGGAGCCGGCAGCCCGTAGCAGCACACCGCGAACCAGGGTGGCGACCGACTCACTACGAGAGAGACGCAGCCGGTCGATGAGCCAGGCTGAGGCGTCAAGCGCAATGCATTCCTCGGATGCCGGAGCACTGATTCTGACGACCTTCCGCGGCCGGGCATCGGCCGCGCCGTCGTTCTCCACCACCAGTTGTCCTACGGCTGGATGAGGCCGCCCGCTGGCAAACAGACCTCGCAACGACGAGATGCCGTCCATGGCTAGCGCGTTATCCCTGACAGCGAGGAGAAGCTGGTTGCCGAGGTCCGAGAGACGATTCACGACCGGCGTGGCGGTAACCAGGAGGGCAGGGCGGCTCAACAGCCAGCTCGCCACATTGGCGTACCTCTTGGTTAGCTGATTGCGAAAGTGGTGACTCTCGTCGACAATGACCATTCCCCTGGTGCCCCCAGGCAGCCGGCCACGACTCGCCTGTTGGTGAGAGCAGAGCGCGAGGGGAACTCCCATAAGCTTGGCGACAGCCTCCCACTGGGAAAGCAGAGTCGCCGGCACCAGGCAGGCAGTTGGACTGCCCCGGTTGAGCGTGGCCGCTACCGCCAGGGCGATATACGTCTTGCCACTACCGACCGGGTCGGCCAGCATCGCTCCGTGATATCTTCGCACCGCCGCGAGCACTCGGCGGAAGCTCAGTTGCTGTGCCTCCAGCAGCCAGGCAGGTGCCGGAGCGTCATCCTCCGCCGGCACCAGGCTCCGCGCCAGCGAAGCGGCCACTGAAGCGGCCGATGCAGGCGGCCCGGGACGCAGGGCGGTAAAAAGTGGGTCCGGGACTGCGGTGAGCGCCTCAGCGACGATAGCCGGCGGCGCTGTCCACCACGGTACGAAGTGCATTCTGTGCGTCGCCGGAGAGGCCGAAGTGCCGGGCCATGAGCTCGTCGAGCTGCCCTTGTACAGGAGCGCCGGCTCTTCCTTCACGGGCAAGGCGGAGTAGCTCTGGATCTTTCCCTGCGGAGGATGGGAGAGGAAGCAGGGAGACGGTCCGTGCGTTGAAGCGGGAGAAACCACCCGCGGCGGGCACCGCTGCCAGTCGTGCGGCTGCTCTCGACCAGGTTGAGTTGAGACACGCGGCCAGGCACTCCGCTGTCGGGGCATTCTGTGCCGCGGCCACATAGCAGCTGTTGAGTGGTATCCGCTGCTGGTCGCTTGGCGTGGTGAGTGCCGCGGCTGCAAGCCTGCGTGCCAGGTCGGCCCATACCACACGATGCGTTGCGGTAGCCGCACGCACCCTGTACACCGTCCAGGGCGGACCCCCGGTGTAGTCTCTGCGACTTCGAAGCGCCGCGTGATGGTCTGCCAGATACGCCGTGCAATGAACCGGGAGCTCCCGTCTGACGTGGCCGGCGGCGTCGTGCGTCCAGAGCAGCCGTGCTCGTGCGGTACACCGAAATGGTGTAACGTCTCGCCCCCGCACCGCCCAGCGTAGCACCTCCGGTTCCAGGCCTTCAGGAGGATTGAGGAATACCCGGTTGGCTCCAGTCTTGAGGCCGAGCTGGCAAAGAAACGTTTCCCCCACCCTCGGGTGGTCGCCCTGCAGCATCGCCAGCGCGTCCCGGAGCCGATCTCGGACCAGGATCCAGGGCCCCCCACCGGCCAGGACGTATTGCCGGGGACCCTGGTTGCGTGAGAGGGAGAGCCTCGTGCGTACGCGGTGCAGCCGCGCTGGAACAGCCTTGGTGACCACGAGGGCCATGGGATACACCGTCGCGTCGAACTGAGACCCGGCCTCTTGGGTCAAATCGACCACCGCATTCAGCGTCGTGGTACTCGCAAGCGAGTGCCGGGCAGCGGCGGCGTAACCGACGCTGGCAATCTTCGCGGGAACCAGCATCGCCAGAACTCCGCCGGGGGCGGCGAGCTCGAGAGAGCGCTCGAGGAAGGCAACCGCAAGGTCGGGCTTGTTGCCGAAGCCGGGACCCGTGGTCCGCCACCAGCGGTATCGGCCCACCAGCCGCCTGCGAATAGGGAGGGGAATGTCTTCCGAGCGGAGCCACGGCGGGTTGCCGACAACCAGATCGAATCCACCCTTCGCAAACACATCGGCGAAGTGGCTCTGGTAGTGAAACCAGGGTACCTCGCCGTCGCGCGCCAGGCGCCTGCGGGCGGCTCTGAGCGTCCGGCTCCGGCTCCGGAGCTGGTCGAGCCGCTGCCGCAGCTCCCGATCCAATCCCCGTTTCCTGCCGAACAGATCGAGTCCCCGGGCATGTAAAAGGCACTCGGCAACATCGGCGTTATTGTGCTGTTGAGCCGCGGCTAGAGACATGGCGAGGGAACGAGCCTCCAGCGCTTGGAGACGTCGAACCAGCCCGCGTTTCGCGGCCCCGCTAGCCGCTATCAGCTCGCGACGGAGCGCCGACAGCTCGGTAACAAGCTCCGAGCCTTGCGGTGACGCTCCAACGCCCTCATCGATAGGATCGAAGAGGCTGTCGCCCTGCCGGATCAGGCAGTCGAGATTCGGCAGTGGGGCGACTTGCCGGGCATGGTCGGCCGGGTCGTCGGCGATTACCGACAGCCAGAGGCGGAGCTCGGTGAGTCGCACCGCAGCACCGGACTGATCCACCCCGAAGAGATTCTGCTGCAGGACCCGGCGCCTTCTCTCCGAGGTAGTTCCTCCGCTACCTAGGCTGGAGAGGCGATCGAGAGCTCCCAGCAGGAAAGCACCTGAGCCCACAGCCGGGTCAAGCAAGCTCAGAGTAGCAAGAACTCCCGCAACTTCCGGGTCGGGATCGTTCAACCTTCGCTCGGCTGCCGCCTCGGTGCACCCTAAACGGCTGGCGAGGAGCGCGGTGAGGGCGGCATCCAGCACACTGCCGACCAGCGACGCTGGCGTGTAGAACGTCCCCGACAGGTGTCGAGCTTCCGGAGTCATGACCCCCTCGAAAACCCGCCCCAGCATGTCCGGTGCTACTCCGCCGTGCCTCTCGCCCTCCGCCACTGTAAAGTGAAATCGTTCGAATAGTCGGTCGAATGCGTCACGCCAGAGATTGTTGGGAATGTCTGCCTGGAATCGGCGCTCCAGTGCGTGCGGCTCGAAGAGGCCACCGTTGAGAAAGGGAATGGAACCGAACGCTGTGGCAGCTCGGCTGCGAGCTTCCCCCGGGCGGTTCAAGGTGCCGAAGAAGAGAGGGCGGAGAAGGTCACGATGTATTCGGCGACCCCGCCTCAGGCAACGGTCTACCTCTTCGGC
Source organism: Gemmatimonadales bacterium (assembly GCA_013813435.1). Taxonomy (GTDB): domain Bacteria; phylum Gemmatimonadota; class Gemmatimonadetes; order Gemmatimonadales; family GWC2-71-9; genus CAVVWJ01. Next base: position 12,907 of record JACCRS010000118.1, on the reverse strand, counting down.
GAGGAACTGCTTACGGCCGCCCAGCCACCCCTTCGTCTGGATGAAGTAAAGGAATAGGACTCGTGTCAGCTGGAGCAGAGCCAGACTGTGCCTGTCTTCCGGCCGCATTAAACCGGGGAAGCCGGCGGCGAGGCTCTCCAGTGTGGCGCGAAACTCACGAAAGAAACGGCGCCCCACCACCTCAGCGTTCAGTGCGTCTGCCGCTCTTACCGCGAAGGCGAGTGCCCCACCGTCTGATGTGGCAATCAACCTGATCAGAGAGGCCAGTGCCTCCGAGCCTGGCTTGTCGAGATCCAATTGTAGGGTGGGGCATCCATTGAGTCCAACGGCAAGGTCCAAGCGGCGAGTCACGAGATCGAGGGCGAGCACCAGGCATACACGCCCCCTATTGCTCAGGCGCCGTGCCAGCTTCTCCGCCGCTGGTTCAGCGCTCGAGCTCTCGAAGGCAAACCAGGGCAGGTCCCCGGTCCTCCCGACCACCGTGATCTTGGGAGCGCCTGCCTTGGTGCCCCTCCGTATTTCTGCGGGCACTTCCTCCCAGAGCGGCTGGTGACCCAGGGCGGCCACCAGCGCAGGGAGGTCTTGCAGCGACCGGATTGCGGGGAGGAGTGTCTCGAGATCCATTCGCGGGGCGCTCCTGGCAGTGCGGAGCCCCACTGTAGGCTGGCGGAGGCGGGGTTACTGCATCAGAATGCCGCGACAAGTGGCGGAAATGGAGCTGAGTGGGCCAGGAGTTGCGGGTCGAGCGTGGCGGTTGGTCGTACACACGCATTGGATCAGCGGTACTATTCACCGTTTGAATCACCCCCACCCTAAATTTCTCCTAATACCCATGCCCATCCGTGTCTTGCACCTAGCGCTACTTGCACTGGCGGCTCCGACGTCGGCCATGACCCAAATGCTGCCGGATAGCGGCAAGTACTTCGTCCGTCACGGCCGAGACACCGTCGCCACCGAGCACTTTGTCCGCTCCGCGACCCGGCTTGAAGGCACTCTCGCTATACACAACAAGAAGCGGACGTCCCAACGATGGACAGCCGTGGTCGGGCCAGACGGCACGCTTCCATTAGTCGACGTGACAGTGTGGGAAGGCGTCGACGGCCCGGGCAAGATGAGGGTAATTCAGCGTGCGAGGGTAATCTTCAAGGAGGACAGCGCTGCCGTGGACGTGTTTGCGGGTGACGGACTTCAGACCAGACTCTTCGCCACGGAGCGGGGAGCCGTGCCGTATCTCAATCTCTCCTTCGCGCTCATGGAGCAGGCTGTTCGCCGGGCTCGCGGAGCGCCCGAGCAGGCCGAGGTAGCGTTCTTCAACCTCGGTGGCGGGCAGACGGTGGTGGCCAAGCTTTCCCCGCTTGGCACAGATTCGTTGCTGCTCGACATCGGCAAGGTGCGATACCACCTGCGAGTGGATTCCCTGGGCCGGGTGCTTGGTGGCCGGATACCCTCTCAGGATGTAGTGGTAGACCGCCGGTAGCTCGACCGCCCGGGCCCACGATCAGAATCATCGGAGCGCCCGCGGGGCGGGCCAGAGCCAGGTCCTCGGCGCTCCGGTTACTTCACTGATTTGGCGACGGCTTGCAGCTCCATTTCCAGAGTGGTGAGCTGACGCCCGACCTGGCCGAAATCGTTGGAAATGCTGTAGGAAGGAACTCCGTTTTGGGAGAAGAGGGTTGCTACCAGCGCGTCGGTGTATCCCACTACTGCCACCGCGATCCCCTTGTCGATCGCTCGATTGAGTCTGAGCATGATGGCCATTCCCTGTCTTGCCCGCATGGCAACGAGAACCGGCGCCAGATTTCGCGTGAGGAGCTCGCGCAGATATGCCAGCTCTTCGACCACCTCGCCGGCCGCTAACCCGCGAGCTGACGCTATCCTGCCGTAGTGCTCGCAGACGTGGAACCATACGATATTGGCTTCCCGACGCAGTGGGCCAACCATCTCGGTAAGCACGTCGAAAAGCAGTCGGAACTCCCGCTCGACAACCGGACGCGGTATCGTGGAGGCGGCGGTCACCCGGTCTCCCAGCCAATCAGCCCACTGAGAGACCATGGATTCGCGCATCTCCGCGATCACACGTCCAGCGTCAATCAATACGGGTTCCGAAGCACGCACCGGTGTTCTCCCGGGTAAAGGTTCGTCAATCTACTTTCGAGAGTTTATGGGGTCAAAAACGGTTGTACGACCTCCAAAATTGAGCACAGGCAGCCGTATCGCGCTGATCGCGCCGGCCGGCCCACTGTTGGAAAAAGACGATCTAACACGGGCTGAGACGCTTTGCCGTGCGCTGGGCTACTCTCCCGTGTTAGGCAAAAGCGCTGCTGCACGTCATGGGTTTCTGGCCGGCAGTGATGAGGAGCGACTCACCGACCTCAACACTGCGTTCACCGATCCCTCGATCGATGCCATCTGGTGCCTCCGAGGTGGATATGGCTCGATCCGACTTCTCGAACGGCTGGACTACAGGGCCATGGCCCGGCGACCCAAACCACTCATCGGTTTTTCCGACATCACAGCCTTGCTGAACGCAATCACCCAATTGGCCGGAGTCGTCACCTTTCACGGTCCCGTCGCGCGGTCGAGCATGCCGGCATTCAGCCGCTGGCACTTCGAGCGGGTTCTCACTCGCAATGACCCGGCCGGCCGCCTCGGCCGTATACCGGAGGCCCCTGATGTGCTCGTGCCTCGTGAAAATCGAATCGTCACTCTTCACGGTGGCGTGGCCGAAGGCCGGCTTGCCGGCGGCAACCTCACCTTGCTGCAGTGCCTGATCGGCACGCCATACCTTCCAGATCTCGCCGGTACGATCCTATTTCTGGAAGACGTGGGCGAGGACCTTTACCGGGTGGACCGCATGCTCGCCCATCTTCGGCTGAGCGGTGCGCTTCAACGCCTGGCCGGGGTGATAATAGGGCGATTCACCAGCCTGGAACGCTCCAGCCGGGATGGGGCGCTGGGCTTCGACGAAGTGCTCGCGAATTACTTCGACCCCCTGGGCATTCCAGTCGCTTACGGCTTCCCGGTCGGGCACATCGACTCACAGTGGACCCTTCCGCTCGGCGTCCGGGCTAGGCTCGACGCCGACGCTGGAGAAGTCGAGCTGCTGGAGCCCGCTGTTGTTTAGCCCCCAACTTTCCACTGCTCGGCCTTGATGGCCACACCGACTCTCACCAAACACTCTCTGTCAGGCGCGCTCGGGCCTGTTCTTATCGATGTCCGTGCCGGGGGCAGATTTTCGTCGCGTCCCGCGGCTTTAATCCTGCACGGCTTCAAGGGCTTCAAGGACTGGGGAATGTTCCCGCCTCTGGCTGAACGCCTGGCCCGTGCCGGCTTCACCGCGGTGAGTCCCAACTTCAGCGGCAGCGGCGTAGATGATGCCGGCGACTTTACCCTTTCAGAGCGGTTCGGACACAACACCTTCTCCGCTGAGCTGCGGGACACGCGGCTGGTGCTGGATGCGCTCTTCAGCGAGAAGCTGGGCGTTCCCAAACCGACCAGCGTGGCTCTTATCGGTCACTCCCGGGGTGGCGGCGTCGCCATTCTCGCAACTGCTCCGGACCCCAGGGTTTGCGCGCTCGTCACCTGGTCCGCCATTGCCAGCCCGATGCGGTGGTGCGTCGATGAGCGCGCTGCTTGGCGGCAGGCGGGCAGACTCGAGGTGCGCAACGCCCGAACCGGCCAGGTGCTTCCACTCTACACCGATGTGCTCGACGACATCGAGCAGAACGGCCCGGCACTCGACATCGAAGCTGCCGCCGGACGAATACGTGTGCCCTGGCTGCTGATCCACGGCACCGAGGACGAGTCGGTCCGCATCGCCGAGGCTGAGCTGCTCAAGTCCGCCAGCCCTGGAGAGACCACGCGCCTGCTCCGAGTTCAAGGCGGCGGGCACACGTTCGGCGCTGTGCATCCCTGGCAATCCAGCACGCCGGAACTGGAAGTAGTGTTCGACGCCACCCTCGATTGGCTGGCGCTGTACCTGAAGTAGGAGGCGTGTAGCACCTTCGGTGCCAGCGCGAAACTCCGCAAGCGTCACCGGCATCCCACGTCGTGGCCGCGGGGTTTTGAGAGGGGAGTGGCGCAGGGTCTACCATCGTCGAAGCGGCGGCGGCGCGTCGCGACCATCCTACGATGAGGCGGACGCGCGACGGCGTTATCCGGCTCTTGACCCCAAAGGCAGCATGGGCCAAGCTCATGCATGCCCATATACGACTATCGCTGTGGCGGGTGCGGCCATCGGTTCGAACAACTGGTTCGTGGCGAACAGACGGCTACCTGCCCGCACTGCGGCGGGCAAAACCTCGAACGGCTCCTGTCTCTGACCGCACGCCCCGCCACCGGCGGCAGGGAGGCGGACTACAGTCGTCTGGGGCCTCCGCCCGGCGGGGGCGGCTGCTGCGGAGGCGGTTGCGGATCCCACTCGCACTGAGCGGCCGCCTCAGCCGTCTCAGGTCGCACTTGGACAACCACCGTCCTGCCGCCGCTGACGACCCTTCGCTGATCTGGGCCGCAGTGACGGTGGTCATCACGCCGGATCCAGACTCCATCCTGCTCATCCGCCGCGCCCACCGCATGGGAGACCCGTGGTCGGGACACATGGCCCTGCCCGGCGGCCGCCGCCAACCGGCTGATGTAGATCTCGTTGCAACCGCCATTCGCGAAGCCCACGAGGAAGTAGGGTTCGAACTGGGGCCAAAGCAGCTACTCGGGGGCCTCAACGATGTTATGCCGCGGACGCCGGTCCTTCCGCCTATCGCGGTTCGCCCTTTTGTCTTTCTACTGTCCGCTCGGCCTGCTCTCGTTCTGAATGGGGAGGTGGCGTCCGCTACCTGGATAGCACTCGATGATCTCTTGCAGCCGGAGCGGCATAACACCGTTCAGCTGGAAGTTGCCGAAGAGTCGCGGGAGGTGCAGGCGTTTCAGCTCGATGATGGAATAGTTTGGGGGCTGACCGAGAGAATTCTGTCCAATCTCCTGGAGTACCTGCGGGATTAGGTCGAAGGCTCCTGCGGCCGTCATTGCGCTCCAGACCCCTTTCGCAGCGCTCCAGACCCCTTTCGCACCTAATAAACTTGACATTAGGAGGTTCTCAATACAGTATTAGGCTAACCTAAAATCTCGGCAAACTATGAGCGCGGCAGTCGCCCACGAACCGCTGACCCGATCGGTAGAAGACTACTTGAAGGCCATTTATCAACTGTCGCCCGAAGGTCGTCCCGCCTCCACCAGCGAAATCGCAAACCTCCTGGCTCTCTCCCCGCCCTCGGTCACCGGCATGGTCAAACGGTTATCGGAGCACGGCCTACTGGAGCATGTCCCCTATCGAGGGGTACAGCTCACGGACGCTGGACGGCGCGCGGCATTGCGGATGGTCCGGCGTCATCGTCTGATCGAAGCCTACCTGGTTGAATTCCTCGGTTACTCGTGGGACACGGTCCATGAAGAGGCGGAGCGGCTGGAGCATGCTGTCTCTGAAACCATGATAGAGCGAATGGCAGGAGCGCTCGGCAATCCCAGTGTCGACCCCCACGGCGATCCCATTCCCGCTGCGGACGGGTCCATTCTGGAGCGGGCCTGCATCGCGTTATCTGACGTTCCGATTGGTGAGAATGTAGAGATCAGCCGGGTACACGAGAGTCAGCCGGAGCGGCTTCGCTACATCGCCTCTTTGGGGCTCAGGCCGGGGGTTCAGGTCACCGTCGTGGACCGCCAGCCGTTCGACGATCTGGTCACTATCGAGGTGGGAACGGACAAACAGGTAATTGGGCGCGAGCTAGGTCATGCGTTGCTCTGCGCTCGCAAGGTTAAGCCGTGAGCGCTGCTACGTCTCCTATGGAGTTTTCCCCAGGCTGGCGATATCCCCGTATCCAGCCGAGTCTGCCGCACTCATACCACTCCGTCCCTGTGCCCAAGGGTGTGTCGTTCTGGCGGAAGGCGTTGGCGTTCGCCGTAGTTCCGCTGGTCTACTTCACCAGCCAGCGACAGAAGATGGGTCAATTCGCGAACAGCCGCCCGCTTAGCGCAGTGGCCTGGGGGGTCGCCGCGACGATCGCGTGTCTGAACGGGTGGTTACTGATAGGAACCTTCAGAATGTTGCTGGCCTAAGGAGGACCGATGGCACGGAAGCGGGATCTGGTGGATCAATCGATGACGCGGCGAAACTTGTTGAAGGCCGGTGCACTCGGGACGGTCGGGGCGGCTGCCGCCGGCACCGTGCTCGCGTTGCCCGGACTGGGTCAGTCACCCGGTAATCAGGCGGGCCAGGCATCTCATCATGATATGATGACCGTGGGGCACCTCAGCCCCGGCTCGTTTGATCCCAATGCCTTCCTTACCCACTTCGATGCCGGCCTCGTTTCCGAGCTTCCCTCGGGCCAGGTACTGCGCGAGTACGAGTTCATCGCCGAGGATCGCGAGATCGAGGTGGCCCCGGGGGTCTTCTATCCCGCCTGGACCTATAATGGGCAGGTTCCCGGTCCAACTATCCGTTGCACCGAGGGTGACCGTATCCGCGTGCGTTTCATCAACCGCGGCAGCCATTCGCACAGCATCCATTTCCACGGTATGCACCCGTCGAACATGGACGGCGCATTCGAACCGGTCAATCCGGGCCGGAGCTTCGTATACGAGTTCAATGCCGAACCGTTTGGGTTGCATCTGTACCACTGCCATACGGTCCCCATCAAGCGGCACATCCACAAGGGCCTTTACGGCGCCTTCATCGTCGATCCCAAGGCGGGTCGGCCTCCCGCCCGTGAGATGGTGATGGTGATGAACGGATTCGACACCAACTTCGACAATGAGAACGAGGTGTACGCGGTCAATACCGTGGCGTTCCACTATCAGAAGTACCCCATCCGTATTCGGCAGGGAGAGTTGGTTCGGATCTACGTGGTAAACGTGACGGAGTTCGACCTGCTCAATTCGTTCCATATTCACGGGAATCTCTTCCGGCTCTACCGCACTGGTACAGATCTAACTCGCTATGAGTGGACCGATGTAGTTGCGCTATGCCAGGGGGAGCGTGCGGTTCTGGAGTTCACCTACAACCATCCCGGTCCGTTCATGTTCCACGCTCACCAGAGCGAGTTTGCCGAGCTCGGATGGAGCGGCGTGTTCCTGGTGGAGGCCCCGCATGTCTGAGCTTCAGGTGCCGGTTCTGCCTCAGAACTCTTCGGTCCACCCGAGTGCTCCCCGAGCCCCAGAGCCACGAGGAGGTAGGCTGCCGCTCTGGTTCAAGGGCTTCGCGCCGCTGATCCTGCTTGCGGCCCTGGTAGTGTTGTTTCTGGAGGTCGGGCCGGTGGGTGTGTTCCGGCAGAGCTTCCCGCCGGTGGAGGAGCTCACGATAGAGCGGATTCGGCTACCCGCCTATGGAGTCATGGAGGTTCAGATCGTCAACGGTGGGCCGGAGGCGGTAACCGTAGCGCAGGTCATGGTCGATGATGCCAACTGGGTGCACCAGGTTAATGGCAGCCGCATCATCGAGCGCCTGGAGCGCCGCACCATCACGATTCCATACCCCTGGGTTGAGGGCGAACCGCACGCGGTCTCTCTGGTGACTCGCACCGGGCTGACGTTCACTGGTGAGGTGGCGGTGGCCACGTTGTCACCCTCAGTCGATACCCGCTATCTCACTACCTTCGCCCTGCTTGGCGTTTATGCCGGCGTTATTCCGGTTTTCATAGGGCTCCTGTGGCTGCCATTTGTGAGGGCGATCGGCCGCAGATGGATCGATTTTTTCCTGAGCCTCACCATTGGTCTGCTGGTCTTTCTCGGGGCGGATGCGTTGGTCGAGGCACTGGAGACGTCAAGGTTGGTTGCCGGGGCGTTCCAGGGAGCCTCACTGGTTCTGCTCGGGGTCGTGGGCACTCCGCTCGTCCTCGCCGCTCTGGGGCGCTGGCGCGGCACGCGGCAGGAGCGCACGCCTCTCCAGGTGGCCGGCCTCATTGCCCTGGGCATCGGGCTCCACAACCTGGGCGAGGGTCTGGCCATTGGCGCGTCGTACGCCACCGGCGAAATTGCCCTCGGGACGTTCCTCGTGATCGGGTTTCTGTTGCACAACACCACCGAGGGTCTCGGAATTGTCACCCCACTTGCCGATCAGCGGCCCCGGCTCCGGTCGCTGGTCCTGCTCGGCGCCCTCGCTGGAGTTCCGACCGTAATTGGTGCCTGGCTGGGTGGCTTTACCTACTCTCCACTCTGGACCACGCTGTTCTTTTCGATCGGGGTTGGGGCCATCATCGCGGTGGTTTACGAGCTTTATCGGCTGTTCAGCCGCCGTGCGAGCGCCGGCCTGACGACACCGCTAAACACCGCCGGCCTTTTGCTGGGCATGATGATCATGTATGCCACCGGCCTGTTGGTGCCGGCATGAGTTCTCAAGAGAAAAGCGTGAGCGGTGAGCAGTTAGCGGTGAGCAGGAAAGAGGCAAGGTCTCCTCGCGGTCTGTGGATTACCGCGTCTGTTCGGGCGCTTCTGTGTGTCGTGGTGTTCCCGCTTACCGCTTACCGCTCACCGCTTACCGCTGTTCAGATCCAGGACAACAGCTTCCTCATCGAGGAGGCGTATAACCAGGAACGTGGGATCGTTCAGCACATCAGCACATTCGAACGTTTGCGGGGGGGAGACTGGGCGTTCGGTTTCACGCAGGAATGGCCTGTGGGGGGCATTCGCCACCAGCTGAGTTACACACTTCCCGTGCAGAATGACGCTGGAGGAACAGGTCTGGGCGATATCGGCCTCAACTATCGGCACCAGCTGGTCGGTAACCCGGAGGCAGCCGTAGTCTTCGCGCCTCGATTATCGCTGCTTCTGCCTGCCGGAGATCACCAGCAAGGACGTGGGGCGGGGGCACTGGGCTTTCAGACCAACCTTCCGCTGAGCCTGGTACTGCGCCCTGAGATAGTGAGTCACTTGAACGCGGGTGCCACTATCACACCCTCGGCCAAGAGTTTGATCGGCGCGGAAGCCACCACGGCCGACTTCAATTTGGGAGCCAGTGTCATCTGGCTGCTTCAACCCTCAGTCAACCTGATGCTGGAAGCGCTCTGGCTGAGCACGGCATCGGTGGCCGGCGCCGGCGAAACCGTGCGGGATGAATCGCTGTTTCTGAATCCGGGTATTCGGTTGGCGTTCGACCTTGTCAATGACCTGCAGATTGTGCCGGGGGTTGCCTACACCTTCGACATTGGCCGGAGCTCTGATGAGGACGCGCTGTTCCTCTACCTGAGCCTGGAGCACCCCTTCAAGCGCTAGTAGCCGACGATTCGCCGGAGCTCCGTCAGCCGCTCCTCTCTGGCGCCCCGGAGCACATCGCCCTCACCATCGTAGGCCCGCTCGATCAGCCGGATGAGCTGCTGGTGTTCGGCCGACGCTAGCTGAAATCCGCTATCTCCCTCCCACCGGCTCTCCAGGGCCCGGAGCAACGCGCTCAATTGTGCGGTCTGGCGTTCCCCGGCCTCCAGGTATGCCGTCTGAAACGGACCGGCCGCGGCCAGGCGGGCCGCTAACCCCGACGAAATAAGTGCATCCACGTCTCGAACTTCGAGAACCCCGTCCAGCACCAGCCTGATGCATTCCCGCCACAGCGCCGCCGTAAGCCGCCCGGTGGCGTTTCCCGGGATCTCTTTTCGGAGAACGACGGGGATCCGACCCAACTGACGGAGCCACCCGCGAACCAGATCCAGGCTGGCTCGATCGGTCAGCGGCCCTGGCACCACTTCGACCGCCGGAATGTGTTCTACCGGATCGAACCCCCGTGCAACAAGCAGTCTGCTGGGCCGGCGGAGCCGGGCGCAGAGCTCGGTGGGCGAGAGTCCCGGGGCGCTGCACGTCAGCACCGCCGCCATGCGGGCCACGCCCTCAACCTGCTCCAGAAGCCGCTGTCGGTGAAGCAGATCTCCGATGGTGGCGTCTATGATCCAGTCAGCGTCGGTCACCGCATTGAGCAGGCTACGGCCCAGCCGCGGGTCTCCTGGTAGAGCGTCCCCCTCGTCGGTGATCGCCGGGAACCCTGAGCCCTGCGAGTGGCGTTTTCGGGTAGCGATCTCCTCGTCACTACTCTGAAGCACCGCCGCATCGGGGTCGTAGATGGTGAGCGGCCACCCTGCCGCCGACACGAGTGTGGCCCATCCGCGGCCCGCCTCGCTCATCCCCACCACTGCCACTTTCGGGTGACTCTGAGCTTCCATGACTGGTCCTCAGTTGAAATCCGTAGACCGGGTCCCTTCCACGGCTACCTTAACACTGTACCAGTGTGTCGTTTCTAACAGCAGATCGGAAAGGAAGCGATGAGAGCACTCAGGCGCCCGTGGCCTCAAGCCGCAATTCTATTGATTATGGGCGCATACCCCGCTGCAGCACAGGTGTCAGAGGTGGCGCTGGAACGCCAGCTTGCCGAGGAGCTGGGGATTTCAGTGGGCGATACCTTCCGCCTGGGGTCCGCAGTAGACTCGCTGATCCGGCTGGGCGTGGTAGCCGCGATCTACGAGCCCAGGGCAGACCCCGCCGAGATCGCGAAGCGTGAGCGCCATGTCCGCCTGCACCTGCCGGAGCTGGCGGCGATGCTCGGGGCTCCTGACCGGGTAGATCGGTTCGGGCTCGAGCTCAGAACCGGCGTGCCTCCCGATAGCGCCGCCGCCGATCTCAATCGTAGCGCCTTTGGCTACCGAGTCCACAGCTCCAGCTCCATTGCCTCTGAGTCCTCCCAGACTTTCCTGGTAGTGAGCCGGTTTCATCGTGCCATAGCGGTGATCACGATCGTCGCCAGCGCCGTGTTTCTGCTCTGCATCATGCTTCTCAAGGTCGAGGAGCGACGGCTCGATGCGGCCGTTATGCGCTTCGTGGGGGTGCGTCGCCGAACCATCTTCGGTGCGCTCCTGCTCGAAGCAGCTCTGGTGGCCATGCTGGGATCCTTGGCCGGGGCAGGGATGGGGTATCTCGCCAGCGCAGCAACGAATGCCTATTACCGTAGCTTCTTCGACACCGGACTGACCTTCTCTCTCATCACTCCGGACATCGTAATCTTCAGCGTGATACTGTCATTGATTTTGGGCATTCTGGCCGGCGTGGTGGCGGCCGGGCGGCTGGTACGCACTCGGGCCGTGGTGCTCTGGAGCCGGGGATGAGCGGGCTGGGCCTGAGCATGAAGAGCTTGCGTCGCCACCGGCTACGAACCGTGCTGGCGATTATCGGCATCGCGATCTCTGCCGCGATGCTCCTCGACATGGTCATGCTGAGCGGCGGGATCGAAAAGACGTTTGCCGAGCTCCTGATGGCCAAGGGATACCAGATCCGCCTCTCACCTAAAGGGACTCTCCCGTTCGATACTGAAGCCACCCTGTCGGCTGCGGCAAGAACGGTGGAGACGCTCCGCGGCGACCAGACTATCGAGGCGGCCGGAGCGGTCCTGGGCACTTCGCTGTACGGTCAGGCCGAAGACTCGCTGGTCACTCTGTTCGGCTACGGGATACAACCTGAGGCCCAGGGACTCTATTGGCTTCAGCAGGGTAGCGACCTATCACCCGGTGATACAACTGGTGTGCTCCTCAGCGCCGCCGCTGCGAGCCTGCTGGAGTCCATAATCGGAGACACGGTGACCCTGGTGAGCAAGCTCGATCCCCAGGTGGTTGCCGGCGCAGTGAGCCGAAAGATGGTGGTGCGCGGTCTAGTGCGGTGGGTTTACGACTACCGAGGTCAGCCTTCGGTGGGGACCGTCCTCCCGGTCATGCAGGCGATTACCTACGGCGGGCGTGAGGACCGGGCCTCCCTGATCCTGGTCAAGGCTCGAGATGACCATGCCGCGGCCGGAGTGGCGGCGCGGCTGCGTCAGGAGTTTCCCCGCCTCGAGGTCTACAGCGTGGCGGACCTCGTGCTGTTCTTCAAGCAGCGGCTGGTCTACTTTCGCCAACTCTCGTACATACTCGGCAGCATCAGCCTGATCGTCAGTGTTCTACTGATCGCCACGCTGCTAACCATCACTGTGAACGAACGGCTGGGTGAGATTGCCACGCTTCGTGCCATCGGCATAGGGCGCTCCACCATCGTGCGCCAGATCCTGATCGAGGGTGCTGTACTTACCGGAATCGGTGCCGCCCTTGGCATGGCACTTGGTCTCGGTACAGCCCGCTATCTGGACAGCATCCTCACCAGCTTTCCCGGTCTCCCCGCGGCATTTTCCTTCTTCGTTCCGAGACGGGAAAGCCTGGCTACGGCTGGACTGGTGCTGCTGCTGTCAGGTTCGCTTGCCGGACTCTATCCCGCATGGCTCGCCGCCCGCGCTCCTATAGCGGCCACCCTGCGTTCGGAGGCCACGTGAGTACCCTCCCGGTTCTCATCGGGCGCGACCTCTGCAAAGATTATCCCATGAACGAGGCACCGGTGCACGCGCTCCGGGGCGTGTCGCTCGAGGTTGGAGCCGGCGAGTATGTGGCGATCGCGGGGCCATCGGGCAGTGGCAAGTCCACCCTGCTTCAGTTGATCGGCGGCATCGACAGTCCCTCGTCCGGCACAGTCGAGATACTGGGAACCCTGCTGAACGAACTTTCCGATCGGGACCTCACCCGTCTGCGTCTCACCCGCCTCGGATTTGTTTTCCAGCGGTTCCACCTTCTGCCGGTCCTGAGTGCCCGAGAGAACGTCGAGCTTCCCATGGCGGAAGCAGGCGTCAGGGGCAAGGAGCGGCGCAATCGGGCTCTGGAGCTTCTGGCTTACGTGGGTCTGGAGCATCGCGCGGCCCACCGCGCCACTCAGCTCTCCGGTGGCGAGATGCAACGGGTAGCTATCGCCCGGGCCCTGGCCAACCGCCCGGCGCTGCTGCTGGCTGATGAGCCCACCGGCGAGCTCGACGCCGCCACCGGCGATGAGATCCTGACGCTCTTCCGTCGCCTGAACAGGGACGGCACCACAC
>JACCRS010000099.1 GCA_013813435.1 Gemmatimonadales bacterium | reverse complement strand
GCAGATCAAGGTGCCTCACAGCTACTACTACCGTGAGATGTATCTGCCGCAGCTCACCAGCGGACCGAGCTCGGTCAGCTGGTCGCCGGACGGCACCGAGCTGATCTACTCGATGCAGGGATCTCTCTGGCGGCAGAAGCTCGGCAGCGGGGAAGCCCGCCAGATCACCTCGGGCCCGGGTTACGCCTACCAACCCGATTGGTCGCCCGACGGCCGCTTCGTCGCTTTTGCCCGGTACCATGACGACGCGATCGGGCTTCACCTGCTGAACCTTGCCACCGGCACCATCCGGGCGCTTGTCGCCGACGGTGCGGTGAACGTCGAGCCTCGCTGGTCACCGGACGGAACCCGGCTGGCATTCGTCTCCTCCGCATTCCAGGGCCGATGGCACATCTTTGCCGCCTCCTTGAACTCAGACGGCACGCCCGGTCGAGTGGAACGGATCACCGCTGACCGGCTCAGCGGGCTTTCCCGCTACTACTACGGTGCCTACGACCAGTACCTCTCACCCGCCTGGTCGCCCGATGGGAGCGATTTGATCTTCATCTCAAACCGGGGCCACGTCTGGGGCTCGGGCGGGTTCTGGCGGATGCCGGCCCGGCCTGGCGCCGAGATGCGCGAGCTGCATTACGAGGAGACCACTTGGAAGGCGCGGCCCGACTGGAGCCGAGATGGAAGACGGGTGGTGTACAGCTCCTACCTCGGAAGGCAGTGGCACCAGCTCTGGCTCATGACCGCCGATGGTGGTGACCCGCTCCAGCTCACTTACGGCCAGGGCGATGCCACGGCGGCACGCTGGTCTCCCGACGGACGGCGGATCGCGTACATCTCCAATGAGGATGGCAACACCGCCCTCCGGATAGTGCAGGTCCCTGGCGGTGTGGTGGAGCGGGTGACGATAAAGCGGCGGCTGTACCTGGAGCCGGTCGGACGCATTCGGCTGACGGTGGTCGACCGCGCCTCAGGGCGCCCCACACCCGCACGGGTTTCGATCGTTGCGGCCGATGGGCGAAACTTTGCGGACGACGAGGCATGGCGCCACGCCGACGATGGGTTCGACCGCAAGCAGCGAAGTTTCGAGTACGGGTACTTTCACACGCCGGGCACGTCTACCATCACCGCTCCAGCCGCTCCAATCGAGGTGGAGGTGTCCCGCGGGCCGGAGTACCGCGTCGTCAGGCGCACCCTGACCCTCCAATCCGACTCGACGCAAACCGTCCGGGTGGTGCTGGACCGGTTGGCCGATCTGCCGGCCGCCGGATGGTACAGTGCTGACCTGCACGTGCACATGAACTACGGTGGCGCCTATCGCAACACCCCGTCCAATCTGGCGTTTCAGGCTCGCGCGGAGGACGTCCACCTGGTGGAGAACCTCATCGTGAACAAGGAGGGCAGAATCCCGGATATCGGTCACTTCACCGGCCGCCCCGATCCCGTTTCCACTCCCACCACGCTCATCGTACACGATCAGGAGTATCACACCAGCGTGTGGGGTCACACCGGGCTGCTGGGGCTTGCGCGTAACGTCATTCTGCCCGGCTACGCTGGATATGCCAATACCGCCGCGGCGAGCCTCGATCCCACCAACGCCGACGTGTTCGATCAGGCCCACGCCCAGGATGCACTCACCGGCTACGTCCATCCTTTCGACAGCTATCCCAACCCGGGCGACACCTCCAAAGCACTCACTCACGAGCTGCCGGTGGACGTGGCACTGGGCAAGGTGGACTACTACGAGGCGCTGGGTTTCGTTGACGACTACACGGCGACGGCAAGGGTATGGTATCAGCTGCTGAACTGTGGGTTCCGCCTTCCTGCCGGCGCAGGCACCGACGCCATGGCGAATTTCGCGTCGCTACGCGGGCCGGTAGGGATGAACCGGGTGTTCGCCAAGCTCACCGGCCCCCTGACTCACCGCGGCTGGCTGGCGGCGCTCAAAGCGGGCCGGACCTTTGCCACCAACGGGCCGCTGCTGGGCTTCACCCTCAAGGGCAAGGAGCCCGGGAGTGAGCTGGCCCTACCACCGGGCGGCGGCAAGCTGGTTGCCCGGGTGAGCTTGAAGTCCAATGTGCCGCTGGATCAGCTGGAAATCGTACGCAACGGAGAGGTGGTAGCAACGGTGCCGCTCTCGGGCGACCGCACCAGCGCCTCGGCGCGGATCACGCTGCCGGTGGTCGAGAGCGGCTGGTATCTCCTGCGAACCAGAGGGAAAGGACCGGCGTATCCCATTCTCGACTTTTACCCCTACGCCACCACCAGCCCGATCTATGTGACGGTAGGCGGACAGCCGATCCGCTCGCCGCGGGACGCGGAGTACTTCATATCGTGGATCGCTCGACTCGAGTCTGCCGCCCAGGCAAACACTCACTGGAATACCGAGGCTGAGCAAAGCAAGGCACTGGCTACGTTGAAAAAGGCAAAGGAGGAATTTCGGCTGCGAGGGAGCTGATAGAGCTAGCCCGCCTCTACCACCACTGCGATTCCCTGGCCGACGCCGATGCACATCGTGGCGAGCCCGTACCGCCCCCCGGTACGGCGCAGGGCGTGGACCAGAGTCGTTAGAATGCGCGCACCGCTGGCGCCCAGCGGGTGCCCCAGCGCGATAGCGCCGCCGCACAGATTCACGCGCGCAGGGTCGAGCTCGAGATCACGGATACAGGCTATTGCCTGAGCCGCAAAGGCCTCGTTCAGCTCCACCAGATCGAGTTGTGCCACGGCAATGCCGGCGCGCGCCATCGCCTTGCGGGTAGCTGGAACCGGGCCCAGTCCCATACAGCTGGGGTCGACTCCCGCCACGGCGGTGGCAATCACCCGGGCCATTGGCTCGAGCTCCAGCTCCTGGAGCCTGCGGGCGCTCATCACCGCCAGCGCGGCGGCTCCATCGTTGATGCCGCTGGAAGTGGCGGCCGTCACCGTTCCGTTGTGCATGAAGGCGGGCTCGAGGCGGGCAAGTATCTCCGGAGTAAGTCCGGGGCGGGGGGTCTCGTCCTGTGCCACAACTCGGAGTCCGGCGGGGCCGGGCACCTCCAGGGCGACGATCTCCTCATCAAACACACCGGCGGCAACCGCCGCCAGTGCTCGACGCTGGCTCTCCAGGGCGAATGTCTCCTGCTCCCGTCGCGATATCCCGTAAGTCTGAGCTACCCGCTCAGCAGTCTCGCCCAGCGAGATGGTCCATTGGGCCGGCATCCTCGGATTCACGAAGCGCCAACCGACCGTGGAATCTGCCACCGTGGGAGGCGACCGATCCCAGGGCCGGGGGCTTTTGAGCATCACCTGAGGTGCCCGGGTCATGCTCTCGACGCCACCGGCAATGAACAGCTCGCCCTCGCCGGAGCGAATCGCGTGAGCTGCCGTAACCACGGCCTGAAGCCCTGATCCGCATAGCCGGTTGACGGTCTGCCCCGGCACCTCGACCGGCAGTCCGGCCAGGAGCGCCGCCATTCGCGCGACGTTTCGGTTGTCTTCGCCGGCCTGATTGGTACAGCCAAGGATGACGTCATCGATCCGCTCGGGCGGGATGCGGCCGCGGTCGATCAGCGCGCGGATGGCGGCGGCGGCCAGGTCATCGGGGCGGAGTTCGGCCAGAGCACCTCCCGCGCGTCCGATCGGCGTGCGCACCGCGGCGGTGACGTAGGCGTCGCTCAAGCGCTGAACCTCACGTTGTATTCCCCCTCCAAGCTGGCTAAGTTGCCGCGCGAAAACGCTTCAGGACAGGTGGCCGAGTGGTTGAAGGCACCACCCTGGAAAGGTGGCATACCTGCAAGGGTATCGAGGGTTCGAATCCCTCCCTGTCCGTCCTGGGTACTGTTTCTGCGCCTCTGACGTATTATGCTCATCAATAGCCCTCCGACATCCCCAGCTCCGAGATCACCCACGAAGCGCTGTTCTGGAACCGGCGCGTCCTTCCTCCAGGCCGCGGGCTTGGGAGCGGCCGCGGTTGGAGGACTGCTGCCCTTCCGGGGCCAGGGGATCTCGGATCGAACGAGGAGAAGCTCACCCCCGGGGAGGACGTGACCGGCTACAATAACTACTACGAGTTCGGCACCGGCAAGGACGATCCCGCCCGCGCCAGGCCGTAGACGTGAGGTCGCGGGAGACGTGAAGCATCCCACAGCCCACGATCCGACGAGCTGCTGAAGCCGTTCACCCTTCAGATTCCGTCGCGCAAGCGCGGGATGAGTCGTGGCCCGTGGGGGTCGCGGGCTCCTGCCGTAAATCCGAAGACGGGCCACCGCGATGTCAGAACCAACTTCTCCTGACAATCAGACATTAGAGGGGCAGCGACTCGAGTTGCTGCATCGGGTCCAGGACTGGTTGGAGACACCGATGCTGGTGCTGGCCTTCGTGTGGCTGGCGCTGTTCGTGGTCGAAATCATCTGGGGATTAAACCCCCTCCTCGAAACGGCCGGCGCCGTCATTTGGGTGTCGTTCATCCTGGATTTTGCCTTAGGGTTCACCCTCGCTCCCCATAAAGGGGGCTATCTCAAGGCCAACTGGCTCAAGGCGATCGCCTTGTTGGCCCCAGCCCTCCGTGCGTTTCGGCTCGTGTCCCTGTTGCGCACCGCCCGAGTGGCGCGAGTCGCGGGGGCCACGCGGGGGTTGCGACTGCTGCGGGTGGTCAGCAGTCTCAACCGCGGCATGCGCGCGTTCGGGGCCAGCATGAACCGTCGCGGGTTCGGCTATATGGTCGGGTTGACTCTGATCGTCACACTCGTTGGCGCGGCGGGTATGTATTCTTTCGAAAGCAATCCGG
Organism: Gemmatimonadales bacterium; assembly: GCA_013813435.1. Taxonomy (GTDB): domain Bacteria; phylum Gemmatimonadota; class Gemmatimonadetes; order Gemmatimonadales; family GWC2-71-9; genus CAVVWJ01. The sequence continues at coordinate 1,486 of JACCRS010000099.1, read as the reverse complement.
CTGGGGCCGGACTGAACAGTTACGGCGAAGCGCTATGGTGGACGGGGATGATGATGACAACGATGGGTTCCGAGTACTGGCCTCAGACGGCAGAAGGCCGTGTATTGTGTTTCTTCCTCGCGTTGTACGCCTTCGCAGTTTTCGGGTATGCCACGGCCGCCCTCGCCACCTGGTTCATCGGCCGCGACGCGGAGAACGACGAAACCGAGTTGGCGGGGGCCAAACAACTGACGGCCCTCCGGGACGAAATATCCGGCTTGCGCAGTGAGATCCGCGTGCTGTCGCGTCGTCCGCCGGAGTCGTGACAGGCAGGGGGTACGGAGAGCTACGCCATACCTGGCGCCGCCCATCATCGGAAAACCGATGCCGACCAAAGGTTCCAAATCGACTGCTCAATCGCCCGGGTTGAGGGAATCAGCGCGCGAGGCGAATCGCCGTTTCGCGCTGGGACTGGTGCGCGCCTTCGGCGAGGCCATCCTGTTCTCCTTTCCCATGCTCATGACGATGGAAATGTGGTGGTTGGGGTTCTACATGTCCCCTACTCGCCTTGCTCTCTTTATTCTTCTCGACATCCCCTTACTCGTGGGCCTTTCCTATTAGGCAGGATTCGAGACGTGGTGAAAAGTTCTGGTGGTGATAACTGCACCTTCTTCCGTTCTAGCCTTCCGTTTCGTAATGTGTTCGTCATGTTCACGCTCTTCCGCCGCAGCCGAGCCATGGCCTTGGCCCTGGTGCTCCTCGCTCCCGGGATCGCCGGGACCGCGGTGCAGTGGCTGCACGCCTGTCCGGCAGAGGCGGCGGCGGCAGCCGATCATCATCAGCACGACTCGGGATCCTCCCAAACGGGCCACTCGCAGGGCTGCGAGCAGCGGTAAGGAAAAGAGGCGATACGTAAAGAAGCAGTAGGAACGGAGGCGGTAGAAACGGAGGCGGGGGAATCTACCCGTGCATGGTCCGGGCTCGAACGCCGTAATGGCCTTCGCTCCTGCCGCCACTCTTCCTACCGCGGCAGTTTCTACCGCCTCCTCACCTACCGCCCCTTCGCCCTTTCCGCTACCTTCCCGCCCCGATGCCCTCCCGTACGCCTCTTCTGGACGACCGCGCATTCGGCCGCACCTTGGCGCGCATGGCCAGCGAGATCGTCGAGCGAAGCGGCGGCACTGAGGAGCTGGTTCTCGTCGGAATTCAGCGGCGTGGCGTGGAGCTGGCCGACCGGCTGAAACGCCTCATCGATGGGGCCGAAGGCTCCAACCTCGCCTCAGGCAAGCTCGACATCACTCTCTATAGAGACGACCTCCAGACCATCGGTCCCCGCCCGGTAGTGGGTGAGACCCGGCTGCCGAATGTCGACGGCAAGACTGTCGTCATTGTGGATGACGTACTCTATACCGGCCGCACCATTCGGGCCGCTCTCGACGAGTTCGCCGACTTCGGACGTCCTCGCCGCATTTTCCTTTGCGTCTTGATCGATCGCGGTGGCCGCGAG
>JACCRS010000076.1 GCA_013813435.1 Gemmatimonadales bacterium | reverse complement strand
GTTCTTAAGGGTGTAATTGCAGAAGCTCCGGATTTTAAGCTTCGTGATTGATTGTCAATGGGAGATTGCAATCTACTGGGGAGCGCACAATGTACATAGCCAAAAAGCTCTCGTAACTTCTGTCCCGCTGTCCCGCTGTCTACAACAACGCAGCCAGCGCCGGCCGGTGCTGGCGGAGATCGTAGAGCAGCTCGCCGATGTTGGCGTCCGGCTGAGCCAGGATTGCCAGGCAATCGCCGCTGCCAAGTTGGGCGACTACGAGGAGGCCTCGGTCATAATCGAGCACCGCGGTTCGAAGGGCCCCTCGCCCGGCTCCGCAGCCGAGCCGGGTGGCGTACTGCGCCAGGGTCGCGGTCAGCGCGGCGAGCGGCTCGGCCTCGAACGTCTGGTGCGCCGCGTGCTCGATCGGCAGCCCGTCGGCGCTGAGTACCAGCACCGCCTCTACGCCTTCACGGGCCACCAGGCCGCGCACCACCTCTCCTAAACCGGGCATTCGATCTCACTCCGACCGCAGGGTAAAAAGCCCCGGGCAACGTATGAGTCGTCCTGGGTGAAGTCAAGAAACTGCCGCTGCTTGCACTCATCCATGCGATCAGGTTGACCGTCATTCCCCCGGCGCTTAACCTTCCGGCTCAATGCTACCACTGTCCCGGATTCTTCTCTGCTTCATTCTGGCTGCCGCGGCATGCAGCGACTCGAGCAATCTTCCCGATGCTACCACGGAGAACGTCGAGCGCACTGACACCCTCTGGGCGCTGGTCGGGACACCGGTGGCCACCCCAAGCGGCTTCTCGGTGGATGGTAGCCGCCGAGTGAGGACCGATCTGACAGTAGATTTTGATTTCGCGTACAACTTTCAGCTCGATGGGCAGCATGTCTTCCTGCCGCGCGCAGCTCTCGGCATCGACACCGCCCAGTCTGTCAATCCCGGATTCGTGTCGATAACCGAGAGCTTCGAGGCGATCACCACACCTCCGAGCGGCGGGTACATGACCGAGGCCGCGGTTCCCATCGCTGCAGGCCAGCGCTACGTGGTACGAAGCCGGATCACCTGCAATCTCGGTGTTCCCAAGTACGCCAAGCTGGAGATCCTCGGGTTCGACGAGAGCCTTAGGATCGTTACGTTCAGAGTATTGGCCAACGATAACTGCGGGTTCAGGAGCCTGGAACCCGGTCTCCCAGACCGGTAAGTGATCGACCTCAAGCGCCTCCGGCAGGACCCCGCCGGCAGCCGCACCAGCCTCATGCGGCGCGGTGATCCGTCAGTCGCAACAGCCATTGATTCCATTCTGGAGCTCGACCGGCAGCGGCGCGAGTTCCTGGTGCGCACGGAAGCGATCAAGGCCGAGCGCAATGCCGCCAGCGACGAAGTCGCCCGGCGGAAGCGGGCCAAGGAGTCGGCGGCCGATATCATGGAGGGGCTCAAGTCCTCTGGTGAAGAAGTAAAACTTCTTGATATCAAGCTCCGGGACATCGAGGCCGAGCTGGACAGTCTGGCCCTTACCATCCCGAACTTCCCCGATGAACGGACTCCCGAGGGAGATGCGTCAGCCAACCGGCTGATCCGTTCCTGGGGGCAGCCGCCGGCCTTCGACTTTGTGGCGCGGCCGCACTGGGAGCTGGGCGCTTCTCTGAGACTTTTCGACCTTCCCGCCGGTGTAAAGGTTGCCGGCTCCGGCTTTCCGCTGTTCACCGGTATGGGAGCGAAGCTCGGCCGGGCGCTGGCCAGCTTCATGCTCGACCTCCACACCAGCGAGCATGGCTATCTCGAGATAGCCCCTCCGTATCTGGTGAATCGAGCTACCCTCACCGGCACTGGGCAGCTGCCGAAGTTTGCCGAGGAGGTCTACACCTGTTCTCCCGACGACCTGTTCCTCATTCCCACGGCGGAAGTGCCCGTCACCAACATTCACCGCGACGAAATCATCGAGGCCGGGGCCCTGCCGGCAAGCTACGTGGCCTGCACGCCTTGCTTCCGCCGGGAGGCATTTTCACACGGCAAGGACACCCGAGGATTGATCCGGGTTCATCAGTTCGACAAGGTGGAGTTGGTGCGCATAGTCCGTCCGGAAGACTCAGTGGCGGAGCACGAGCGTATCACCACTCACGCCGAGACCGTGCTCCAGCGTCTGGGCCTCCCTTATCGGGTGGTGGAGCTGGCCGCGGGAGATACCGGGTTTGCCAGCGCGCGGACCTACGACATCGAGGTGTGGGCAGCCGGCGTCGGTGGCTGGCTCGAAGTATCGAGCTCGAGCACCTTCACTGACTTCCAGGCCCGGCGTGCCAATATGCGTTACCGGCCTTCACCCAAGGCCAAGCCCGAGTTCGTCCACACCCTCAATGCTTCGGGCGTCGCCTTTCCCCGAACTATCATTGCCCTTCTGGAGAACAACCAAGCGGCTGACGGATCGGTGAGGGTGCCAGATGCACTGGCGCCGTATCTCGGCGCCGATCGCTTGACTCCGCGTGCGTAGCGGGCGACTTCAGCGTCTGGCGCCCACCGTGGTGGTGACGCTGGTGGCCCTGCTGGCCGGGTTGAGCTTCGGCACCGGGATTTTGATCTTTCGTCACTTCAAGGCGGACGCGTCGGCCACCAGCCGCCTGTATTCCGGAGTGTTCGGCGGTCTGAACAACCCGCGGCCCGGGGCCGAGGCCGAAGCGTTGCTTCGTCTGGGCGAGGAGGTTCGGGCATTGGGGCTGCCCCTGGTCGTCACCGACACAGCGGGCCGCGTGACCGCCGCGGCAAACCTGCCGTTCGAAGCCGCGCTCGATGATCCGCGAGTCAAGGTGTACGCCGGGCGGCTGGACCGGCAGAACCCTCCCATCACCGACGCTACCATCGGAACGGTTCACTACGGACCGCTGCCGGCTCAGCGAAACCTGATCGCGCTGGCGGTGCTGCAAGGCCTGACCATCGCGGTCATGGTTGGGGTGGCGGTGTTTGCCTATCGCAGCGCCATGTCGGCGCAACGCGATCGCCTGTGGGTGGCCATGGCACGTGAAGCCGCCCATCAGATGGGCACACCGCTGACCAGCCTTCAGGGCTGGATCGAGCGGGTCCGGAGCCGGGCCACGCCACCACCAGGACTGGCGGACCATCTGAGCGCCGATGCGGAGCGGCTCGACCGGGTAGCTCAGCGCTTCGAGCGCATCGGGAACCCGGCCAAGCGCGAGCCGATCGGCCTGGGAGCCCTGGCCGACCGAGTGGCCGGCTACTTTCGCCCCCGGCTGCCGCGCCATGCCAACATGATCGATCTCCGCGTCGAGGCGCCCGGCGCGGGGCCTACTGTTCTGGGCGATCCGGTGCTGCTCGAGTGGGCTTTGGAGTCCCTGGTCAAGAACGCGATTGACGCACTGCAGGGGCGGCCAGGCGCGATTATTCTGCGGATTGGCGCCGAAGACAATATGGGTGCAATTCGGGTTTTCGACGACGGTCCCGGCGTACCCAAGGAGCTGCGGCGCACCCTCTTCGAGCCCGGCACCACCACCAAGCGCGGCGGCTGGGGTATCGGGCTCGCACTTTCGCGCCGGGTGGTCGAGGATGCGCATGGGGGCGCGTTGATGCTGGAGCCGACGGAGAAAGGAACCTGCTTTGTGATGCGCGTACCGCTGGCCGCTCAGGCGACATGATCGAGGCGTCCGAGCCCGGGTTGGAGCCCGCGCTCAACCCCGCCCAACGCGAGGCGGTCGACCACGTGCGCGGGCCGCTGCTGGTGCTGGCAGGTGCGGGGTCCGGCAAGACCCGCGTGCTCACCATGCGCATCGCTGCGCTGATCGACAGGCACGGAGTGCCTCCCGATCGGATCTTTGCCGTGACCTTTACCAACAAGGCCGCCGGCGAAATGAAACAGCGGATCGGCCAGCTGCTGAACCGCGATCCGTCCGGCCTCTGGATTGGCACCTTCCACTCTCTGTCCGCGCGCCTCCTCCGCCGCGAGGCCCCGCTGCTGGGATTCAACCGCCAGTTCACCATCTACGATGAGGATGACCGGCTCAGCCTCATCAGGAGGCTGATGGAGCAGCACAATCATTCGGTAAAGCAGTTTCCCCCCAAGGCGGTCCAGGCGCTCATCTCGGCTGCCAAAAACCGGATGGTGCCCCCGTCCCAGCTGTCCTCCGGATTGCCGTTCGACCGCCTGACAGAGGTGGCCTCCGAGGTGTACTCGGCCCTGGGACCGGCGCTGAAAGCAGCCAACGCCATGGATTTCGACGATCTGTTGTTGCATCCGCTTACGCTCTTCCGTGAGCACCCCGATCGCCTGCGCGCCTATCAGAGTCGTTTCAACTTTATCCTGGTGGACGAGTTTCAGGATACCAACCGGGCTCAGTACGACCTGATCAGGCTGCTGGGCTCCCACGGTAACGTCGCGGCGGTGGGCGATGACGATCAATCGATCTACGGGTGGCGTGGCGCCGACGTGCGGAACATGCAGGAGTTCCTGAAGGACTTTCCCGGTGCGAAGCTTGTGCGGCTGGAGGAGAACTATCGCTCCACCCAGGTGGTGCTCGACGCGGCCAATGGTGTTATCAGCGAGAACAGCGGCCGGATCGGGAAAACTCTCACGACTCGCCGGAGGGGCGGGGAATCGGTGACTTTGCTGGCCGCGGCGGATGAGCGGGACGAGGCCGAGTGGGTGGTGCGGGAGCTGCAGAAGAGGAGCGCTGCGGGCGACTGGCAGTTCCGTGAGATGGCCGTGCTCTATCGCACCAACTCGCAGTCGCGTGCAATGGAGGAAGCGTTTCGCAGAGCTGGAGTGCCGTATCGTCTGGTGGGCGCCGTGAGTTTCTACGAGCGGCGCGAGGTGAAGGACCTGCTGGCGTATCTTCGGCTGGTGAGCAATCCCGCCGACGACGAGGCATTCCTCCGGGCCGTGGGGGTCCCCCGCCGTGGCCTGGGCGAAAGCAGCCTCGCGACGCTGGGCCGCGCCGCCACCCAATGGAGCAAGCCGCTGCTCGAAACCGCTCGTATTGCCGACCGGGTGCCCGAGCTGCGGCCCAATGTTAGGGTGGCATTCAGTAATTTCGCGGAGCTCATCGACGCTGCGATCCGGAAAGGAGAGCGTCCCCCCGCCGACCTGCTGGAGCACATCATTCGCAGCATCGACTATGAGACGCTGCTGCAGGCGGAGGGGCCCGAAGGCGCCGACCGTTGGGAAAACGTGCGAGAGCTGGTGGCAAGCGCCACCAACTGGTCCGAGGTGGTGGTGGTCGACAGCGAGAACGGCGAGACCGCTCTGGAACGGTTTCTGGCGGAGACCGCCCTGCTCTCAGCCGTTGACAGAGAGGAGGGGCAGGAAAAGGGGGTGACCCTCATGACGCTCCACACCGCCAAGGGTCTCGAGTGGCCCGTGGTGGTGATGAGCGGGCTCGAACATGGACTTTTCCCTCTGGCTCGCGCTGAAGAGCAGCCGTCGGGCTTGGAGGAAGAACGACGTCTTTGCTACGTGGGGCTTACCCGGGCCAAGGACAAGCTTTATCTAACGTGGGCGCGGGCCCGTCGCCGGGGTGGAGAGCTTCGGCCCGGCATCATGTCCCGCTTTCTGAAGGCCATTCCGCCGGCCATCGTAGACGAACGTCGGACCACTTCGCTGTGGGCACCGAGCTGGGGAGGCGGAACGAGGGAACGGTGGAACGAGGGACTGAGAGAACGAGGCAAAACGACAGGGTATTCCGGCGATCCCGCGTTCCCTCCTTCCGCCGTTCCGACTGACGAGCCCTCGCAAGACACCCCCCGCTTCGTGAAAGGCGAGCGAGTGCGCCACCGCCGGTTTGGTGGGGGAACTATCCAGGGCCTCATAGGCACCGGGCGAGATCTCAAGGTGTCAGTGGCGTTCGACGACGTCGAGGTAGGGGTCAAACAGCTGCTGGTGGCTTACGCCGGTCTCGAACGGGAGTGGGAGAGCGCATGAGCATAGGCCGCGACGAGGTTCTGCACGTAGCAAAGCTCGCCGAGCTCGCAGTGCGCGAAAGCGAGCTCCACCGCCTGGTGGACAATCTCAATCGCATCGTCAATTATGTCGCCGCGCTCGATGAGGTACCGGCTGACCGGATCGCCGAGCCATATCTTGCCGGACCTCAATCGGTGGCGCTGCGCGAGGACGTGGAAGCCGCCATGCCGCTAGCCCGTCCTCCCGCGTCTATGGCGCCCGAGTTCGCCGGGGGGTTTTATCTCGTCCCCCGCCATGGCGCGATGGAGGATCAGTGAGCGGGAAAGTGGGAAAGCGGGAAAGCGGGAAAGCAACTGCACGTGAGACTATCGCCCGCCTCGTCAAAGCCGAACCCTTGAACGCGGTTTTGCACTGGTCGCAGGAGCTGCTGGACGCCGAGGCCGCTCGCGTCGACGCGATGGGCGCCCCGGGTGCGCTCGCGGCCATGCCGATAGCCTTGAAGGACAATATCGTCACCGTCGAGCAGCCGACTACCTGCGCATCTCGTATTCTCGAAGGGTACGTGTCGCCCTACAACGCTACGGTCGTCGATCGTCTTCGTGCCGCCGGGGCCATGATCGCGGCCAAGACCAACCTCGACGAGTTTGCCATGGGCTCATCTACCGAGCACTCGGCATTCGGGCGGGTAAAGAATCCTCACGATCCCAGCCGAGTACCCGGTGGATCGTCCGGTGGCTCCGCCGCGCTTGTTGCGGCCGGCGTGGTCCCCGCGGCGCTGGGCTCTGAGACCGGGGGCTCGGTGCGCCAGCCCGCCAGCTTTTGCGGCGTAGTGGGGGTGAAACCGAGCTATGGGCGGGTGAGCCGCTACGGCCTCGTCGCGTTCGGGTCCTCGCTGGATTGTGTGTCGGTATTCGGTCGTACGGTGGACGATGCTTCTCGAGTTCTGAGCACCATCAGCGGCCCCGATCCATTCGACGCTACAACTGTTAACCGCCCCCCCATGCGGGTGCCCAAACCGCTGGCCGATCTTCGAGGGCTGACTTTCGGCCTTCCCCGGGAGTACTTCCCGACCGACCTGGATGCTGGAGTAGCCGCGGCGCTCAGACACACCGCCGACCGGATTCGCCAGGTCGGAGGCGAAGTGCGCGAGGTGTCGCTCCCGAACTCCTCCTACGCCGTGCCCACCTATTACATCATCGCACCCGCCGAGGCCGCCGCGAATCTGGCACGCTATGACGGCGTGCGATACGGCCCCCGGCATATCGGCTCCGAGGGAGATATTCGCGCGCTCTATCGGACTACGCGGGGCGAAGGATTCGGCGAGGAAGTGCGCCGGCGCATTCTGGTCGGCACCTACGTGCTGAGCGCGGGATATTATGACGCTTATTACCGTAAGGCTCAACGGGTACGGGCGCTGATCGCCGAGGATTTCCGGCAGCTGTTCGATGCCGGCGTCGACTTGCTCCTCACGCCCACCACGCCGACTCCCGCATTCAAGGCCGGCGAAAAGACCGAGGACCCGGTCGCGATGTACCTGGCTGACGTGTTTGTCTGCTCGATGAGCCTGGCGGGACTGCCGGCGCTCAGCCTGCCCGTGGGCCGGAGTGAAGGTCTGCCGGTGGGGGCCCAACTGGTGGCGCCGCACTTTGAGGAGGAACGGATGCTGGCGGTTGCGGGGGTGCTGGAGCAGAACCTGGACGCCGGGGCGGAGGTGCGCTGATGGCCTGGGAGACGGTGATCGGACTCGAGGTGCACGTCCAGCTGCGTACCCGGACCAAAATGTTCTGCGGCAATCGCACCGCGTTCGGCGATCCGCCGAATACCAACGTCTGTCCTGTGTGTCTCGGGCTTCCTGGTGCACTCCCGGTCCCAAACGCCGAGGCGATTCGGCTGGCGGTGCGCGGTGCCATAGCGCTCGGATGCACCATTCACGAGACCAGTGTGTTCGCCCGGAAAAACTACTTCTATCCCGACTTGCCCAAAGGCTACCAGATCTCCCAGTTCGACCGTCCGCTGGCCACTGGCGGCAGCGTGACGTTCGAATCTCCCGACCGCGGCCGAATGCGGGTCGGCATTACCCGGCTGCACGTCGAGGAGGACGCGGGGAAGTTGCTGCATGACCGTTATCCCGGGAAGACAGCGGTCGATCTCAACCGGGCTGGAACTCCCCTGGCGGAAATCGTGAGCGAGCCCGATCTGCGCTCGCCGGCCGAAGCCCGGGCCTACCTGACAGTCCTCCGGCAGATTCTTATCTACGCCGGCGTCAGTGAATGCAGCATGGAGCAGGGCAGTCTCCGGGTGGACGCCAATCTGTCTATCCGTCCGGAAGGCGTGACCAAGCTCGGCACCAAGACCGAGGTCAAGAACATGAACTCATTCGCCAATGTGGAGCGCGCGCTGGAAGCCGAGCGGGAGCGCCAGGTGGCGCTGGTGGAGTCCGGCCGCCGGGTCGAGCAAGTCACCCTTCTCTTCAACGCCGCCACGGGTCAGGTGAAGCCGACGCGTTCCAAGGAGGAGAGCCACGACTACCGCTACTTCCCTGATCCCGACCTTCCGCCACTGGTGCTGGCGGCGGCCTGGATTGCCGAGCAGCGCGTCGCCCTCCCGGAGCTACCTGACGCAAAGCGTGGGCGGCTGGAGAACGAGTACGCGTTGTCGGCCCAGGACGCTCGGGTCCTCACCGCCGAGGCTTCCCTGGCAGACTACTTCGAGTCGGTGGTGGAAGCTGGTGCCGACCCCAAGACCTCGGCCAACTGGGTGATGGGTGACGTAATGACCAGCTACAATGAAACCGGTTCATTCCCCGTCTCTCCCCCGAGGCTCGCCGCACTGCTGGCGCTCGTGCGCGAGGGCATCGTAAGCCACCAGGCCGCCAAGCGGGTCTATACCGAGCTCACAATGTTTACGGACGAAGAGCCACAGGCAGCGGCAGGGCGGTTGGGCTTGGTGCAGGTAAGCGACCAGGTAGCGTTGAGCGGCTGGGTGGATGAGGTACTCGCCGCTCATCCCAATGAGGTCGCCCGGTTCCGCGGAGGAGAGGCCAAGCTGATGGCGTTCTTTGTGGGGCAGGTGATGAAGCGCAGCAAGGGCAAGGCGGATCCGAAGGGCGTGCAGCCGGTACTACAGGAGCGGCTCTTGCAGACGGCGTAGCCTCCCTCCATCCCGAGCGCAGCGAGCGACCTAGCGGTCAGGTTCCGTTCGAGCAGGTCCCTCGCTCTGCTCGGCATGAGGAGAATGAAGTGTATCGGCCTGTTTCACCGGTTTTTCCAGTTCCAGCAGACTCATCGGATCCACTGAGATCAGCCCATACCTCACAACCCAGTGCAGGTGAGGCCCAGTAACCCGCCCACTCCGCCCCACTCCACCGATCGGTTGGCCCGCCTCCACCGTGTCACCAGCAGCCACATCCGCCCGGCTCAGATGGAAGTACGCGGTGATCAATCCTGCGCCGTGATCGATATACACCGCACGTCCCGCGAGATAGAAGTTCGCGACCAAGGCGACGACGCCGCGTCCGGCCGCGCTCACCGGTGCCCCAACCGCCCCCGCGAAGTCGGTGCCCGTGTGCCTGCTCTTCACTTCGCCATTGTACACCCGTGCGGCACCAAAGCCGCTGGTGATCCGGCTGCTTCGCGGCAGTCGAAAGGGGCCGTTCCAGAGCCGGGGTCGGGTGCGTGATCCCCGGGAGATCTCACGGCTCTGGGCGTTTTCCCGCTGAATTCGAGCCGTGGCGATGGGGTCGGGTTTGGCGAAGGCCGGCGCAACCGTGATCGTCTCCCTGGGGTAGCCGGCTGCGAGCACGGCCACAGCAGTCAGAACCGTGTCAACCCGCCCCTCGCGCGCCAGAAAGAGCGCCACCCGAAGCGAGTCGTTGGTGTCGAGAGGAACCGCGACTAGTCCTCGGTACTCTCCCGGTGCGAATTGCTCGAAGTGTATCGGCTCGCCGCCTGCTTCCCCGCCGGAGAGGCTGGCCCCCTGCGGCCGCAGGAGTAGCCAGCCCACAGTGCCTTCAGTCAGAGGAGAGGGCTCCGAGCTGAGAACGGATGGCGGGATCGAGTCCTGCGCGGCGGCGGGGAGGCTGTGCCCCACGAGGGACGCTAACGCCGCTGTCCCGAAGAGGAAGTCCCGCCGGTTCACTGGTCACTCCAGGCGACGAGCGGGGAGTGCGGGCGACTCAGCGGTCGCCGCTCACGAGACGGGTGGGGGAAGGAGCCGAACCCTCGGGCGCGCGCCATGGAAGCTTGCGCGTCATCTTCGGCCAATAGTTGAGGGGTTTGTTGGGCAGGCCGAAGTGCTCGTCAGCCGCGCTTTGCAGCTGCGCCGTGTCGCGGCGGCCTGCGTCGCGAAGGACGCGGCGGCGCATCTCCTTAGCCGTCTTCAGCGGCCGCTCGCCGGAGGGATCCAGGTGACGCGCGGCGGGAACGGCATCGGCCAGCAACTCTACAATGAAATCAAACGAGAGCCCGAGATGACGCTCCACGTCGACATCGCTCAGGGGCCAGCGGCTATACTCCCGGGCCACTTGGCTGGCACGTTGCCAGCTGGTCGTTTCTGTCAGGTGTACCATGCCCCGGAAGAGCCGCCGGTTGGTGCGCACGCTGAAGATCGTGGGCGCGATGATGCGGTCCAGGTGCGCGTCCGCGGGGCCGTGATCGCGGAGAATCACATCCTTGGCGGCCTTGGCGTAGGCGTCTCCCAGGTGAGCTTCGATCCTGGTTTCCCAGTACGAGTGACCCACGGCGGCGGTACTGCTCGTCAGCATCAGTTGCCGGGGCACGAAGTAGTTGTGGGCGATGGTATCGGCCGCGAGATGGCTCAGGTAACCAAGGCCGAAGGCACGCAGAGCATCGGTGGACGCCAGGTCATGGATCTCCTGCCCAACGTGCCAATAGTGGCAGTGCCGGCCCAGCGGCGCATAGTGCTTCGCGATCGAGGAGTCGGCCGCGATGTTGCCATACAGAAAGTCGAAGGGATAAGCTCGGAGCAGGTCGGCGGCGGCAGCTGGGAGGTACGACAGATTCGCGAGCACCGACTCGCCCAGATAAATGTGGGTGCCGGGGGTCCAGGCATGAGCGTGCTCGGGGAGAATCAGACAGACGAGCCCCACGCCCAAAACCGCGAGCGCGAGGCGGGTAAAGGTCATCCGCGGCTCGGTACGAGGATCCGCCGTACCCGCCCGAGCATTCCGTTGCCTCGTCGCACCGACCGGAGCGCGGCGGCCACGTCAAGCGCGGTTCCTTCGACCTCTTCATGCACCACATCATACAGGGTCTCGAGATCCTGCAGCTTCGCCTCGATCTTATCGACCCCCCGCACCATCTTCCGCCGGAGCCGCCGAGCGGTCTGCGCAAAGGCGCCGGCCTCCTGGCGCACCAGCACCATGACGTCCTGCGCCTGTTCCGTCAGGTTGCGAACTCCCCGGAGGGTGCGGGCGATGTCGTCCTGAAGACCGTCCACCAGCGCTCCGACTTTCTTCGCCTGCTGCGCTACCTTGAACGCCGCCACCGCCACGGCGATCGCCATTCCCAGAAAGGAGAGTGCCAGGATCACCAGAGATATGGCTACCACCGGTCCCACCCAATCGGGAGTTGTACCGACTTGTAACAGCGCCAGCGTCCGCATACCGGGTACCCCCCACTCTTGACGCCAAGGATTGGTGTGCTACACGCACCTCGCTAATACAAAGGGGTCTCAGCACCACCGCAACCCCCTGGCTCCGCTTGACGTGATTCACTGGCCGGTTCAGCTTTGGCCATGCCTCCTCGTTTTCTGGTTCAAGGCGGACGTTCACTCCGCGGCACCGTGCGCCCGGCCGGCAACAAGAATGCCGCCCTTCCGATCCTCGCCGCCACCGTACTCGCCGATGGTCCGGTCGACCTCGACAACATCCCTCGCATCCGCGACGTAGAAACGATGCTCGCGCTGCTGGCCGATCTCGGCGCCAGTGCGGAATGGACCGGGCCGAACGCGGTCCGGGTGGACAGTGGCGCCCTAAAGCCCAAGGCGCTCGATCCCGCTCTCTGCGCCCGAATCCGGGCTTCGATTCTGCTCGCCGGTCCCATGCTCGCTCGCTTCGGCAAGGTCACCCTGCCGCCGCCTGGAGGCGACGTCATCGGGCGGCGGCGGGTCGATACCCACTTTCTGGCGCTGGAACAGCTTGGTGCATCGGTAATGGTGGGCGACCGCTACGAGCTGGAATCCAAGGAGCTCCGCGGCGATGACATCTTCCTCGATGAGCCGAGTGTCACAGGCACCGAGAACGCGCTCATGGCGGCGGTCATGGCCAAGGGACGCACCGTTCTGCGGAACGCCGCCTGCGAGCCCCACGTTCAGGATCTGGCCCGGTTCCTCGTTGCCATGGGTGCGGAGATCAGCGGAATAGGATCCAATATCTACACTGTCGAGGGTGGACGTCCCCTCACGGGCACCACCTACAGCATCGGTCCGGATCACATCGAGATCGGCAGCTTCATCGGTCTGGCCGCGGTGACCAACGGCGATATCGTCATCGAGCCGGTGCGGCAGGAGGACCTCCGCAGCACCCTGCTCGGATTCGAGCGACTCGGCATTCGTCCCAAGATCGAGGGCACCCGCCTGACGGTGAGCTCCGGCCAGGAGCGGCGGATCCGGCCCGATCTCGGTGGCCACGTACCCAAGCTGGAGGATGGACCCTGGCCCGCCTTTCCCGCCGATGTCATGTCTACCACCATCGTGACCGCAACCCAGTGCGCGGGCATGCTGCTCGTTTTCGAGAAGATGTTCGAGTCCCGGCTCTTTTTCGTCGACAAGCTGATTGGCATGGGCGCCAGAATCGTGCTCTGCGACCCTCACCGCGCTGTTATCTCCGGCCCATCGCCCCTCAAGGGGGGCACGGTCGAGTCGCCCGATATCCGCGCCGGTATGGCCATGCTCCTCGCGGCTCTCGCGGCGGACGGCCCCAGCACGATTCACAACGTGGGACAGATCGAACGTGGGTATGAACGGATCGATGAGCGGCTTAGGGCGCTGGGGGCGCAGATCGAGCGGGTGGATGGGTAATCCGCGAGACAGCGGGAAAGCGGGGCAGGGGGGCGATAGAAGTCCCCAGGGTGCAGGGCAGGGTCGTAGGGGCGCACTGCGTGCGCCCTCCACGGCGCAGGAAATTGGATCACCATCATTCCCAATCCGCGAAACCCCCGTTACAGGCAACGTTCCCCGATTCGAGATCCCTGATTGGCGGGAAAAGTACGGAGTCGTCGCCGGCATCACCGGCCGCGGCGACCAGCCTGGCCGCGGGTTCGATCTCGGCCTTTGGAGTGAAGCGCCCGTCGGCCTGGTGATGAACCATTGGCGTAACTTTCGCCGGGCGCTGCCTGAATTCACCGCCGTGGCACTCGGCCAGCAGGTGCACGGCGTGGAGGTGATGACCCTGGATGGGGGCGCCGGATGGATCCAGGTCGAAGGCATCGATGGATGGGTTACCTCCAGGCCGGGCATTCTCCTCACCGTCACCATAGCCGACTGTATCCCAGTTTACCTGCTGGTGCCCGGGCGAGCCGTGGCTGTGCTTCATGCCGGCTGGCGGGGAACGGCTCGGGGTATTCTGGAACGCGGATTGAATCAGCTGCAATCGATTACTGGATGTTCGCCAGCCGATATCGTAATGCACTGTGGGGTCGGAATTTGCGGTCAATGCTATGAAGTTGGTTCTGAGGTGGTAGAGGGCTGCGGCGGCCAGGTAGTTGGGTCCGGACCCTGGCACGTTGATCTGAGGGAGCGACTCATGGACCGGGCCGGGGAGCTGGGCCTCTCGCGGGTGACCACTTCCGGCTGGTGCTCGGCCCATGATAGGGCATCCTTCTACAGTCACCGCGCATCCCAGGGCGGCGACGGCAGAATGGCCGCATATATAGGGATGTCGACCCACGCCGCGGTCGTTCACCCTCACCAATGAGGAACCCGTTGGACCACCTCTCCACCGGGCGCCTCGCCCGGGCCCTCGTCCTCCCCCTGCTGGTCGCGCTCCTCCCAGCCGGTTCGCTCGCCGGGCAGGATTCGGCGCGAACGACCCTGCCGCCGCTCCTCACGGCGCCCGTGCCCGGGCCTCGCCTCACGCGGGCCGACGAGACCGAGGTGAGACGCAAGCTCCAGTCGACCGCCGATGCCTGGAATCGCGCGGATCTGGCAGGCCACGTCGCCCCATATGCCGACAGCGCCGCGTTCATGACCGGCCGCGGCCCCATGATCGGACGCGACAAGATCGAGGCGAGTCTGCGCCGCGGCTTCTGGCGCGAGGGCAAACCGCTCCAGACTCTGCGCTACGAGCACGTGAGCGTCCGCGCCCTCGGACGCGATCACGCGCTGGTGACCGGCCGGTTCATCCTCACAGGCGGCGGCCGGGACGACGCGACCGGATGGTTCACCCTGGTGTGGGAGCGAGGGCCCAAGGGGTGGCGGGAGATCCACGACCACTCGAGCTGACCGTGCATTGGCCTACTCAGGTGCTCGGACCGGGCAGTCGGCGATCAGTATCTTGTCATGACTCCCTACTCGGGACCCCATGATCCCTTCGCCCGCTGTTATTGGTTTCCTGCTAGTCACTGCTAATGTCGGTGCATGCTTTCGGGGCGAATGTGGCGGTGATTCCTGCCCCGTGTACTCCGTCGTGGCCGGTCGGGTCACCTCACCGGACTGAGCGCCCGTCTGGTTGCGACACCACCGCCATGCGGGCCAGGAACGAGGCACAGACC
>JACCRS010000081.1 GCA_013813435.1 Gemmatimonadales bacterium | reverse complement strand
GTCCCTGGAACCTGTACGACGTGATTGCGGAGTTCCTCGACGCCCAGCGGATCCCAACCGGGCCACTCCTGCTCCGCGATTGGGATCTGGCCCCCTCGCTGCTTCGAAACGCCGGCTACAAGACCGGCATCATCCGCGAGATTCTCGCCACCTACCCGTCCCTCCCGTTCATCCTGATCGGGGACAGCGCCCAAGAAGATTCGGAGATCTATGCCGACATCGTGGCAGCGCATCCGCAGCGCATTCTTGCCGTGTACATCCGGAACGTCCGGCAGCATCCCGAGGATTCGCCGGCGATGCGCACGCTGGCGGAGCGGATAGTCGGTGCCGGGTCGACGCTGGTGCTGGCCGACGACACCCTCGCGGCGGCACGGCACGCCGCGGCGCATGGCTGGATCAGAAAGGAAACGTTGGACGACGTCAAAGGAGAGAAGCGGGAAGACGAGGGCGACGGGAGCAAGGCGCCTGCCCCGGGCGTCGAGACATCGGCTCCGACCCCAACTGTCGTGGTGGACCCGGAGGTGACGGCCGGAGAGCTGGAGTAGAGCGGCCTCGTAACCCGCAAATGGGCCAAGTACCCAGTCATCGCGAGCGGGCCCTAGGCCCGCGTGGCGATCCAGTTGTTCCGACAGCTGGATTGCTTCGGGCGCTGAGCGCCCTCGCAATGACTCGAACTATCTCCGCAGGCTGTCGCCCACCTGTCCACTGTCGCCCAACGCCGCGCTGTCCGGGTGGCTCTCCAGATCGCGCTGGGCGTCGGCGGCGGCCTCAGCAGACCAGCCGTGGCGCTTGACCAGGCACTCACGGACCCCGCCAGTCACGTAGGCGGTTCGATAAATGTCCACGCACTCGGCAACCTGTCGCTTCCGATCGGATGCGCCGCAAGCGACCAGTAGTGCTACGGAAAGGCAGATGGGAAATCGCATGGCAGGCTCGGGATCGGAGGATCGTCAGCATAGCACCGGGCCCGCCTCCACCGCCAGACCTGCCCCGAGTTCAGCGAGGGGGCCCTCGGTCGTCGCCATGTTCTTGCGCTGAGCCGGCGAGACAGCAGATTGCAGGAGACCTCCTTATGACGGCGCCGAAAGCCCCGGAGCACTGCCCCGCCGAGCCGTTCCCGCCGCCCGCCCGCACAGTGAATCAGGAGTTGATCCATGATCAGCATGACCGTGAACGGCAGGCGCCAGGAATTCAGCGGCGACGAGGCGATGCCGTTGTTGTGGTACCTCCGAGACGAGCTCGGGCTTACCGGCACCAAATTCGGCTGCGGAGTCTCGGCCTGCGGTGCCTGTACCGTTCACCTCGACGGGAAGGCCGTACGCGCGTGTGTCACACCGGTGTCGGCGGTGGAGGGGCGAAAAGTCATCACCATCGAGGGGCTTAGCAAAGACGGGTCTCATCCGGTGCAGCGGGCATGGCGGGCGCACAACGTTCCGCAGTGCGGGTACTGCCAGACGGGGCAGATCATGCAGGCCGCGGCGCTGCTGGAGGCCACCCCGAAGCCGAACGATGCCGAGATAGATCAGGCCATGGCGGGCAACATCTGCCGCTGCGGAACTTACGTCCGCATCCGCGCCGCCATCCGGGCGGCGGCAGTGGAGGCGTGACATGAACTCCCAGAGTACGAGCATGGAACGGCGCGAGTTCGTGCAGCTGCTCGGCGCTGGCGGGCTGGTTCTCGCGGTGTCGCTGAGCGGATGCCGGCGCCTGAGCGATGCGTTGCGGGGAGCACCCAAGGCCGCCACGACGTCGGTAACACCGGCCGCGTACCTCCGGCTGGACGATACCGGCACCGTGACGGTGATCTGCCACCGCTCGGAGATGGGGCAGGGGATACGCACGTCAGTGGCCATGATCGTGGCCGACGAGCTCGATGCCGACTGGAGCCAGGTGAAGGTGGAGCAGGCACTGGGAGATGAGAAAACCTATGGATCTCAGAACACGGATGGCTCGCGAAGTATTCGGGACTTCTATGGGGCGCTGCGTGAGGCCGGCGCCACCGGCCGCGCACTGCTCGAGGCGGCGGCGGCGAAGCAGTGGAGCGTACCGGCTTCCGAGGTCGAGGCCCGGCAGCATGTAGTGACTCACCGCTCCAGCGGGCGGACGCTCGGCTACGGGGAACTGGTGGCCACTGCGCGTGAGCTCCCCATGCCGGGCAAAGCGGCAATACGGCTCAAGCGGCCGGAGCAGTTTCGTTATATCGGCAAGGACATGCCCAGCGTAGACATGGCCGATATGATTTCCGGAGCGGCACTGTACGGAATGGATCTCCGGCGCGAGGGCATGCTGGTGGCAGTGATCGCGCGTCCGCCGGTCTATGGTGGGGCCGTAAAGTCGGTGGACTCCTCGGCGGCGGAAAAAGTGCCGGGCGTCGAGCGCGTGGTTCAGCTCGACTCCGCCCCGCCTCCCTCGGCCTTCATGCCGCTTGGTGGTGTGGCCGTGTTGGCCCGAAGCACCTGGGCGGCCTTGCAAGGGCGGCAGAAACTCAAAATCGACTGGGACCACGGGCCCCATGCTACCTACGACTCGGCGGTGTTCCGCACCGAACTGGAGCGCAGCGTGCGGCGCGCCGGCAAGGTCGTCCGCAGCCAGGGAAACGCTGCCCGGGCGCTGGCTAGTGCTTCGAAGCGGCTGCAGGCAGACTACTACGTTCCGCACCTGAGCCACGCGCAGATGGAGCCACTCGCGGCGCTCGCTACCTTCGAGAACGGCAAGTGCGACATCTGGGCACCCACCCAGCACCCGCAGGCTGCCCGCGATACCGTAGCGCTCGCGCTAAAGATCCCGGTGGAGAATGTGCGAGTCAGCGTGACCTTGCTGGGTGGCGGATTTGGCCGGAAGTCGAAGCCCGATTTCATCGTGGAGGCGGCCCTGCTGGCCCGGGAAGTCGGCAAGCCCGTCAAGGTTGTCTGGACCCGGGAGGACGACATCCAGCACGACTACTTCCACACCGTAGCGGCCCAACACCTCGAGGGCGGTCTGGACGCGAACGGCAAAGTAACTTCGTGGCTCCACCGAACCGCGTTCCCCTCCATCATGGCCACGTTCGTTCCGGGCACCGTCTACGCCGGGGACGGAGAGGTGGGCCAGGGCATCACCGACCTCCCGTTCGCCGTGCCGAACCTTCGGTGTGAGAATGGTCCCGCCGCCGCACTGACCCGCATCGGCTGGTACCGTTCGGTGATCAACATCCCGCACGCATTCGCCATCTCTTCGTTTGCCGACGAGCTGGCCCATGCCGCAGGCAAGGATCCCAAGGGTTTCCTGCTCGAGCTCATCGGCCCGGACCGGATCATTGACATGACCAAGGCCGGGCTGGTGGCAAAGCCGTCGAACTACGATCGCAGCTTCGAGGATTACCCGATCGACACCGGGCGCTACCGGAAGGTTCTCGAGCTGGTTGCCGAGAAGTCGGGCTGGGGCAAGCCGCTCGGCAGCGGCCGCGGGAGGGGAATCGCGGTACACCGGAGCTTTCTCAGCTACGTCGCAACGGTGATCGAGGTGGAAATCAAGGCTGACGGCACCGTCACCATTCCGCGTGTAGACGTCGCCATCGATGCCGGTACGGTCGTGAATCCGGAACGGGTACGCGCCCAGATGGAAGGCGCTACCATCATGGGAATCGGCAATACACTCTATGGCGAGATCACCTTCAAGGAGGGGCGACCGGTCCAATCCAACTACACCGACTACCGCGTAGCCCGGATCGATGCCGCGCCGCGCGAGTTCGGCGTACACATACTTCCCAGCACGGAGCAGCCCGGCGGTGTGGGCGAACCAGGGGTTCCTCCGGTAGCTCCCGCGCTGTGTAACGCAATTTTCTCGGCAACCCGCCGCCGGATTCGGAGCCTTCCGGTTGACAAGCAGCTTGCCGGCGGCATTGCGAGCGCCCGATGACCCCTCCTGGCCCGGGATACTCCCAATTTTCGCGATGGACCTGGGGCCTGATGCTCACCGCCTCGCTCGGGAGCTGCGTCGCCGGTTCGGAGGGACCCACTGTTGGACGCAACCCGACGGAGCCCGGGCCCGGTCTCGAGGCCGACCTCTTCGCCGGACCGATCGAAGTACCCGACCAGGTCCGGCTCGACTCGATCCTGGAGATGACCATCGGAGTGAGAAATGGTGGCACTCGCGTGGTGAATCCCGGGTGGGTCATTCGCGTCATGCTTTCCCAAGACCGGACGATCGACTCTGCTGACATCCAGATCGACCACTTCTCGGCTCCCCGAGAGCTTCTTCCGGGAGGCGAGGATAGTTATCTGCGACACAAGAAGCTGCGTGCGAGCACGCCGGCCGGGCCCTACTACGTCGGGTCGATTCTCGATGTGACCGGTGCGGTCTCCGAATCGAGCGAAGGGAACAACACGCTCCAGTTCCCGGTGCCGATCATCCTCACCGCGCAAGGGGTCGCGCCGCCAGGTACTAACTGAAACGCCGGCTCTGGACGTGGTGCGGCAGGTCCAGCGATAATGCAGGCACTGGTATTAACCCGTTCACGGCTATGGAGAGAGGGACGACATGTCGGCTGACAAGCAGGGGGGCGCTCTCAAGCCCGTGACGCCGGCGCGCGTCGCGGACGAGCTCAGGAAGCTCAGTAGTCAGCGGAAGGACGGCACTCTCGATGCCGATGAGTATGAGCACCGGTTTGCCCGCATGATCGGCGAGCTGCGCGATCGGCGAATCGATGGCAGCCGGGCCGAAATCTTGGCCACACTCACCCCACTGATGAACGAAGGCACCGTCTCCGCCGCCGACTGGCAGCGACTCACCAGGCAGTTGGGCCTCGCGTGAGCGAAGCGCGGGCCTTCCCCGTCCAGACTCCCGGAACGATCCCTCGGCGGAGCCTCGGCTTGGGCGCTCCGCGGGTGTCGGCAGTGGGATACGGCGGGATGCATCTCTCGATTCAGGATCGTCCCCCCGAGGATCAGGGGATCCGCGTTATCCACGCGGCACTGGATGCCGGCGTCACGCTGATCGACACCGCCGATGTCTACTGTCTCGACCACCGGGATGTCGGGCATAATGAGCGACTGGTGGCCCGAGCGCTCAAGAACTGGCAGCACGATATCAGTGACGTGATAGTCGCCACCAAGGGCGGGCTCACACGCCCCCATGGCCGCTGGGAACCGGACGGACGGCCGCGGCAGCTGCGCGCCGCCTGTGAGCGCTCGCTCGAGGCTCTGGGGGTCGAGCGGATCGATCTCTATCAGCTCCACGCGCCCGACCCGCGGGTTCCACTCGCCGAAAGCGTTGGTGAGCTAGCCGATCTCCAGCGTGAGGGAAAGATCCGTTGGATTGGGCTCTCCAACGTTTCGGTGGCTGAGATCGAGGAGGCTGGGACGGTGGTGGCGATAACGAGCGTACAGAACCGGCTGAATCCGTTTTTTCGCGAGGCGCTGGCCGACGGAGTGGTGGAGTATTGCGCCGAGCAAGGCATTGGATTTCTGGCGTATAGCCCCACGGGTGGTGGGCGACTCAATCGCAAGCTCCCGGCCCATCCGGTTCTTCAGCCGATGGCCGCCCGACTCGGGGTCACATCGCATGCCCTGGTGCTCGCGTGGGTGCTGGCGCACTCACCGGACATCCTGGTCATTCCAAGCGCACGCACGGTGGAGCATGCCCGCGACAGCACCGGAGCAGCGGAGCTGGCATTGAGCGAGGCGGACCTCTCGGCCATCACGGCAGCGGATTTCTCGCGAGCCTAGGCTGAGCCGCAGGCGGCTCGACCATCATTGCCACCGTACCAACGTCGCGCCGGAGGTCAATCCCGCGCCCACCGCAGTAAACATCACCAGATCACCCCGCGCGATCCTTCCATTCCTGACCACATCGTCCAGCGCCAGCGGGAGGGTGGCCCCAGTGGTGTTCCCGTAGGCCGCCAATACCGTCGCGACCCTCTCGCAGGGCAGGCCCAGACGCTGAGCCGTGGCGTCGAGAATTCGCTGATTGGCCTGGTGAGGGATTACCATGGCCAGATCCGAGGCTGCAAGACCGTTGCGTTCCAGGAGAACCTGCACGCTCTCCACCATGTTGGTTACGGCAAATTTGAAGACCGCCCTTCCGTTCTGCTTCAGGAAGTGCTGGCGGGCCGCCACTGTCGCCATGCTCGGCGGAAGGAGGCTTCCACCGGCCGGCATCATCAGATCGTTGCGTCCGCTGCCATCGACCCGATGATGAAAATCCAGAATGCCGTATCCCGACTCGGCGCGTTCCAGCAGTGCGGCGCCGGCTCCATCGCCGAAAAGCACGGCAGTAGTGCGGTCGAGCGGGTCGATGATGGAGCTCATGAGATCCGCCCCCACTACCACGACGCGCTCGTGAGAGCCGCTGGCGACGAGTTGCGCCCCGACAGTCAGCCCGTAGAGAAACCCCGAGCAGGCGGCGGATAAGTCGAAACCCCAGGCCCGGCTGAGGGTGAGCTGGTCCTGGATGAGGCAGGCGGTGGCGGGGAAGAGCATATCGGGCGTTACGGTGGCTACGATGATCGCGTCCACCTCGTCAGCCCCCAGGCCGCGCCGACCCATAAGGCGCCGCACTGCTTCCGCACCCATCATGGATGTCGTTTCACCGGGGGCGCCGATGCGGCGCTCGCGGATCCCCGTTCGCGTAAAGATCCACTCATCGGACGTATCGAGCCGCTGGGATAGGTCGGCGTTGGTGAGAACGCGCTCCGGCACGTACGACGAAACCGCCGTGATAGCGGCACGCGCTGGCGTTGCCGGGGGCTGGTCTAGCATGCTCGAATGTATCAGCATCCGGCAATCGGTAACCAGGGACCAGACACTGGGCCAGGGGGGTCAATCCCTCCTTATATTCCCCGCATGCCTGCCCTGACTCGCCGCCGAACCGTCACCGCCGTCATCGGTGGTGTTTCGGTGGGATCCGATCACCCTGTCGTCGTCCAATCGATGACAAACACTGACACGGCCGATATTGACGGCACGGTGCGTCAGGTGGCAGACCTCGCCCGCGCGGGCAGCGAGCTGGTGCGGGTGACGGTGAACAACGAAGCCTCGGCAGCCGCTGTTTCCGCCATCGTAGAGGAGCTGGACCGTCTCACGGTGCAGGTCCCGATCATCGGCGACTTCCACTACAACGGACACCTGCTCCTCATCAAGTATCCCGAATGCGCTAAGGCGCTAGCCAAGTATCGGATCAATCCCGGCAACGTCGGTGGCAAGCGGCATGACGAGAACTTCCGCGCCATAGTGGAGGTGGCGCTGGCGTACGACAAGCCGGTGCGTATCGGAGTCAACTGGGGGTCGCTCGACCAGAGCCTCCTCACCCGGCTGATGGATGCCAACGCCCGCCACGCTGCTCCCCGGAATGCCCGTGCAGTCGTGATGGAAGCCATGGTGGAAAGCGCGGTTCAGTCGGCCGCCCTGGCCGAGGCTACCGGTCTGGGGCACGACCGCATCGTGCTGAGTGCCAAGGTTTCGGGGGTACAGGATCTGGTCGAGGTGTATCGCCTGCTCGCGTCCCGCTGCGATTATCCGCTTCATCTGGGCCTGACGGAAGCGGGCCTGGGAAGCAAAGGAATTATTGCCAGCGCCGCCGGGCTCAGTATCCTGCTCCAGGAGGGTATCGGCGATACCATCCGCGTGTCGCTCACCCCCTCGCCTGGAGGAGACCGGACTGAAGAGGTCAGGGTTGCCCAACAGGTGCTGCAGTCGCTCGGCCTCAGGAGCTTCACTCCGCAGGTTACCAGCTGCCCCGGGTGCGGCCGCACCACCAGCACTTTCTTCCAGCAGATGGCTCAGGAAATTCAGGACTATTTGCGAGAGAAGATGCCGGTATGGCGCGGCGAGCGCCCGGGCGTGGAAAACATGAAGGTGGCTGTAATGGGCTGCGTCGTAAATGGCCCCGGAGAGTCGAAGCACGCCGACATCGGGATCTCCCTTCCGGGCACGGCAGAGGATCCCAAGGCGCCGGTATATGTAGACGGGCGTCTCCTGGTGACCTTGAGAGGTGACGAAATCGTAACTGAGTTCCTGGGAATTCTGGAAGACTATGTGGCGTCCCACTACGGTGCCGCCGAGTCCGCGGCAAGGCGCTGAGCCTGGTGCCGCTCCTGGCCCTGGGCTCAGGACTCGAGGCGACCTTACGGGACCAGCCTCTCGTTGCCCTGGTGGTTTTATTCGGTGCCGGCCTGGCCACCAGCCTCACTCCCTGCGTTTACCCCATGATTCCCATCACCGCCGGCATCCTCGGCGGAGTGGGTTCCACCCGGCGCTCACGCGGGCGCACCATGGCACTGACAATGGTCTACGTGCTTGGGTTGGCGCTCACGTACTCCACGCTAGGTCTTCTTGCAGGGTTATCCGGCACGCTGTTTGGCACGGTAAGCTCCAGCCCCTGGGCTTTCTTTATCATGGGAAACCTGCTGCTGGTGTTTGGTCTGGCCCTGCTCGACGTCTTTACCTTGAACGCTCCTGCCCGACTCGCCGCCTGGTCGGGACGTCTGGCGAGTGACTCGGTGGCGGGCGTCTTCGCTCTGGGGGCCACATCGGGTCTGGTGGCGGCTCCGTGTGGTGCCCCGGCCTTTGCCGCCGTGCTCACCTTCGTCAGCACTACCGGCAGCGCAATGCTCGGTTTTCTGTACCTCTTTGTTTTCTCCATCGGCCTTACCGCTTTGCTGGTCGCCGTCGGACTTTTCAGCGGCAACCTCGCCGCGCTGCCGCAGGGCGGAAGATGGACCCTTTGGATCAAACGGGCGGGAGGGGTGCTCTTGCTGCTGATGGCCGAGTACTACTTTGTCAGAATGGGAAGCGTACTATGACAAGATGCCTGGGAGTGACTCTGATGTTCGCCGGCACCATTGCCGGGGCAGCGCCGCTGCTGGGGCAGGAATCGAGCATGGCGGTGGGGTCCAAAGCCCCCGTGGTTGCGGTGCGAGATCTTGACGGCAGGTCGGTGGACCTGGGACAGTATATTGGGAAGAAGCCGGTATTCCTCGAGTTCTGGGCTACCTGGTGCGAACTTTGCGAGGAACTCCTGCCGCGTATCCGCGCCGCTCGAACCGCATACGGTAAAGAAGTCGAGTTCTTCGGTATCAACGTTACCGTAAACCAGACCCCTGCCAGAGTTCGGCGCTACCTCGAACAGCATAAGCCGGGGTTCCGCACTCTATATGATGATGAGGGGACCAGTACGCGAGCCTATCAGGTGCCTGCCACATCGTACGTGGTTATCGTGGACCGGAAGGGCAATATCGCTTACACGGGAAGTGGCGGCACTCAGGAGTTCGACCCGGTTCTGCGCCGGATCACGAGCAAGTAATTCACCACCACTACAGGACCGATTCTACATGCGCGCATACCAGATCATACTCACATTTACTGCTCTGCTGCTGGTCACCGGTGTCCCACTGGCTTCCGCCCAGAAGGACAGCAACGTCACGGTTGTTCTCGTGGGTGGCCCCGAAGTGGGCAAACGCGCTCCCGACTTCTCACTGCCGTGGGCCAGCCGGGAAGGTGTGGGACCAATCGAATCACCGTATCAGTTGGCCAGCGATCGGGGTAGAACAGTGGTCATCGCCTTCTACCCCCGGGATTTTACCAAGGGGTGTACCGCCCAGCTGCAGACGTTCGGCGAGCAGTACGACAGCCTCTTTGGGCCCGACGTGACGCTGGTCGGTATAAGCACCGACTCTGTCTCCACCCACAGCCGCTTCGCGGCCAGCCTGGGTCTGCCGTTTCGCTTGCTGAGCGACCCTGACCAACGGATCTCCAAGCAGTACTCCAGCAAGGATGCCGGAGGGTACAACCGTCGTACAGTGTATGTGGTTGGCCCAGACGGTCGAGTGAAGTATCGGAACATGAAGTTCAATGCGCTCGATCCCCGGGCCTACTCCGAACTCCGCACCGCCGTCAAATCCGTATCCGGCACCTGATGCGGCTCCTCCCGGGTCGGGGGGCCTCGCACGCCGCTATTAGCCTGGCTGCGGCCACCTTCTGCGGGGCCTGGCCCTTGGCGGCACTGCAGGGCAGGGAAGGGCGGGGAGGGCCACTGTGGACCGTAGAAGGCCTTCGAGCCGGTCAGTGCGTTCGCTTCCTCATGGATCCGGCAGTTGCGGGAGACGAAACTCCTGCCGGGTTCCGTCCGGTCCGCGCCGATGGGGATCAAGGTCTACATCCCGCCATCCGCAGCGTAGTAGACGCCCAGCCGGAATTCGCGCCATGGACGCCAGCTTCTCTGTGCTTGTTCTATGCCGATGCCATCCACCTGGGAGCGCAAAGGTTTGGTAACAAGGATCCTCGCAAGAAGCAGTTGCTGGGTTTTTGGAATATGGCTGCCGTTGAGCAGGCAACTACCGCCCGGCGGGACATCGTGCTCGAACTGTTCGGTACCGGAGGAGATCTGGTTCAGGCCGCCGAGCGGGCAAAGGTGAAGTTCAGAGAAGCGCGCTCGGGGGTATCGAAGGTTGCGGGGAGTGGCAATGATCTTTACAACGTGAAATTAGGAAACACGCGGCTGGTCTGGAATGGCAGGGCTGCCGGGGATAGCACCGCCGTCGTGCATCCAATCGAGGAGCTCTGGCTCGCGCGGGGCGCAAGCGGTACTACCTGGCGAATCCGAGCCGATATGCGGCCCGCTTGGACCAGACCACTGGTAGGCGTCCTGAGCGTGGAAGGGAAGGATGATCTGGCCAAAGCCCTGAAGCATTCTCCCACCCGTTTCGTAGGCCCGCTTTACACCGGCGGGGGAGGCGTGCTTCGATTTTCCCGGTAAGTTTTAGACTAAGCCGCTCACCGAAGGCCGTTCCGTTCTACCCATCCATCCGTCAGTTCTATCTCCTTGCTGGGATCCTCACCGCTAATTCCCCTGTCACACCCTCTGGTGCATGAACCAAGGTAGCACGCCGGATCGAATGTCGAGGATGTTCATAATTAGATTATCTGTATAATTAGTTTGACACAGGCGACACTGTCATCTTGTTTAGAAGTAACTGACGACGACTTACATAACAGATGTAATCACTTGCACTTACTATACAGAAGCTAAAGCGGAGTATTCGCCCTTCCTTACGCATTTTCTCAGGTTTTCCCCCTAAATAAGATATGCACTTCCGAGGCTTTTCCACATGTGGAAACCGCCCTTGGGCGGACCTCCCGTATCTTTAAGCGCATGATTGACATGCGATCCGCAGGATCTGGACTGCTTCGGGCCCGGAGAGTTTTTTCACTGGTTCCTGGTTCTGAAGGCGACTGCGTCTGGTGGCTTAATGGTCGTATTCAGGGAGTGGGATTGGCGGCAGAGCTGGATCGCGCGGTGCCGCGTCAGGTCCCCCGGTTTGAGCTACCTGATGCTTTGATAACGCCGGGCCTGACTGACGGACATACCCACCTCGGCATGTGGGCAGTCAACCGGCGCAGGGTCCAGCTGGCCGGCGTTCGTACCCAGGAGGAGGTCCTGGCTCGCATAGCCTCTGCTGAACCGGACCAGGGGTGGATACTGGGGCAGGGATGGGATGCGAACGGGTGGTCTTCACCGCCGGATCGCTTTGCCCTCGACCGAGTGCAGTCAGGACCGGTATACCTCGACTCAATTGATGTGCATTCCGCCTGGCTTAACAGCGCGGCGCTCGCGGCTGCCGGAATCAACCGGAAAACGCCTGATCCGTTCGGAGGACGGATCGTTCGGGATGCCAGTGGAGACCCTAGCGGTCTGCTGCTGGAGCGAGCTGTAGAGCTGGTGACACCATACCTGCCGGACACTCCTGTCGAGCTGCTCACACAAGCTTTGGCCGGGGCCCAGACGGCGGCGCACCGCCTGGGGATAACCGGGGTTCACGTCATGGAAAGCATGGCAACGCTCGCGGCGTTTCAGCGGCTCGACGCTGCGGGAGAGTTGCGGCTCCGCGTTCTCTTTCATCCACCCGTTGCGGCCCTGCCGACATTAATCCAGCGTGGGGTGCGGAGCGGGCAGGGTTCCGAATGGCTGTCGCTCGGGGGCGTGAAGATGTTTCTGGATGGCAGCCTTGGGAGTCGTACGGCCTGGATGCTCGAGCCTTACACCGGTAGCCGTGATAGAGGAATGCCCATTACAAGCGAATCCCAGGCGCGTGATGCGATGGTTGCGGCGGCTGCAGCCGGCATCTCCACTACGGTCCACGCTATCGGCGACGCCGCCGTGCGTCGTGCGCTCGACCTCATGAGCGGGCTCCCGAGACTTCCGATTCCCCACCGCATCGAGCACTTCCAATGTGTGCATCCCGCCGATATCGGCCGGGCGGCTGGTGGAATCGTGGTTTCGATGCAGCCGGCACACCTGCTCACCGACATCCATCTGGTTGAGCGCCACTGGGGGGAGCGGGGCGAGGGGGCTTACGCCTTCCGCTCTCTGTTAC
Organism: Gemmatimonadales bacterium; assembly: GCA_013813435.1. Taxonomy (GTDB): domain Bacteria; phylum Gemmatimonadota; class Gemmatimonadetes; order Gemmatimonadales; family GWC2-71-9; genus CAVVWJ01. The sequence goes on along the minus strand of JACCRS010000081.1, from coordinate 32,196 downwards.
AGCACGGCGCACGGCTGGCCTTTGGAAGTGACGTCCCGGTGGCATCAATGGATCCACGCGTCGGCATTCACGCGGCAATGGAACGGAGGGGATTCGATGGCGCGCCGGCCGGCGGATGGCGGCCCGAGGAAAAGTTGTCTTTCTCCGAAGCACTCGGTGCGTACACCCTGGGGGCGGCCTATGCAGCCGGCGCGACGCACCGCCGCGGGGTGCTCGCCCCTGGATTCGACGCCGACCTCGTGGCCTGGTCGGTAGACTCGTCGGCCGAGAATGGAGATGGCGAGGCCTTCCGCCAGGGCCACGCCGTGCTCACCATCGTCGGCGGCCAGGTGGTGATGCGAGTGTGAGCCGCCTCCATTAGACTCATGCCATGCCGCGCACGCCGATTCGCCGGACTAAAATCGTTGCTACCCTCGGTCCTGCCTGGGAAGATCCCGCACAGATGATCGCGCTGCTCGACGCCGGTGTCGACGTCGTTCGGATCAACGCGTCCCATGGCACTCCTGAGATTCGCGGTCGCTGGATCACCCAGCTTCGGCCCGTGCTTGCCAGCCGGCGCTCGGCTGCGGCCCTTCTTCTGGACCTGCAGGGTCCGCGTATTCGTATCGGGGCCCTTCCGGCACCCATCCGGCTCGAGCCGGGACAGCGGGTCGTGTTTGCTCCCGAGCACAACGCGGAACCGCGTGAGATCCCGACCACCTACGACGACCTCGCCAAGGATGTGCGGGTCGGCTCCCGCATCCTCCTGGACGATGGCCTGCTGGCGCTGGAGGTTCGAGGCATTCGAGATGAGCGGGTTGAAGCGGTGGTGCACTACGGCGGCGACCTGAAGGCGAACAAGGGGATGAACCTGCCTGGCATCGAAGTCAGTGCCCCCGCGCTGACCGATAAGGATATAGAGGACGTTCAGCGGGCCGCCGAGCTGGGGGTCGATTACATCGCGCTGTCGTTCGTTCGAAGGCCCGAGGACATGGAACAGCTCCGCGCGTTGGTCCCCCAGGGCATCAAGCTGATCGCGAAGATCGAGAAGGACACCGCGCTGAAGAATCTGTGCGGCATCCTGGACGTCTCCGATGCCATCATGGTTGCCCGGGGCGACCTGGGCGTCGAGCTGCCGTTCGAAGAGGTGCCGCTGATCCAGAAGCAGATCATACGGGAAGCGAGCCTTCACGGAAAGCCGGTCATCACCGCAACCCAGATGCTGGAGTCGATGGTCCACGCTCCCCGGCCCACCCGCGCCGAGGCGTCCGACGTTGCCAATGCGATTCTCGACGGGACGGATGCGGTGATGCTCTCAGCCGAAACCGCGGTCGGTGAATACCCGTTGGAGGCGGTGCAGGCGATGGATCGGATCGCCCGCGAAATGGAAAGTCAGCGACAGCCCCGCGGAGCAACTATCGATGTGGCTCTTGGCAGACGCGCTGCTGGAGACGGAGCGCTGACGCTCCATCGATCGCAGCAGACCGGCCCCATCAGGACGGAGGACGCCATAGCGGTCGCGGTGTGCGCGGCCGCCGAGATGCTTTCCGCACCGTTGATCGTCTGTTTTACCAGCAGCGGCTTCACTGCTCGCAAGGTGGCCACCTGCCGGCCCACCGTCCCGGTGTTTGCCTGCACCCCCGAACCTGAAACCTTCCGCCAGCTGGCGCTCGTGTGGGGTGTTACGTCGGCGCTCACCGAACATTCTACCAACTACGACACCATGCTCGCGGTGGCGCGTCAACAGATCCTGGAGCGGCAGCTCGCGCAGCCGGGTGAGCGCCTGGTGGTAACGGCGGGCGTCCCGTTCGACATGCCCGGTACTACCAACCTGCTCAAGGTCGAAGCAGTTTAGGGAATGCGCCTTACGTTCCTCGGCACGGGCACGTCGTTCGGCGTGCCCCAGATCGGGTGTACCTGCGCCGTCTGTCGCTCCACAGATCCGCGAGATAGACGCACCCGCTCCGGTGCTATCCTCCAGGCCGGTGGATCCACAATTCTCATCGACACGCCTCCGGAGCTCAGACTGCAGCTGATCGCCGGGGGCTTTTCCCGGATCGACGCTGTGATCTATACTCACGAGCACGCCGACCATATAAACGGCATCGATGACCTCAGGATCTTCTCGATTCGCCGGCATCAACCACTCCCGATCTACGGGCCGGCCGAGACGCTGGAGCGAGTGCGGGCGTCATTCAACTACATCTTTGACGATGCGGTGCGTCCCTACGAGGGAACGTCCAAGCCGCGGCTCAGTCTTCACCCGACGGAGCCGGGACGGCCGGTTGCCGTGGCCGGCGTCGAAGTCCTCCCACTCGCCTTCCACCACGGACATCTTCGCGTTTTCGGCTACCGATGTGGAGGACTGGCCTATATCACCGACGTCAAGGAGATCCCCGAATCGGCTCACGAGCGGCTGCGTGGACTCGATGTGCTGGTGCTGAATGCGCTGTGGTGGAGGCCCCATCCCACGCACCTCAGTATCTCCGAGGCGGTGGACGCCGCCCGTGCAATCGGTGCCCGGCGCACCTATCTCACCCATCTGACGCATGAGACCGGGCATGCGGAGCTCGAGGGGCAGCTCCCACCCGGAGTTCTCCCCGCCTACGACGGCTTGACGGTGGAGGTGGCGTGATAAAGCTGCGCTACGGACGGATGTTCCAGGACCAGCTGGACGGGGAGCACGGACTCAGTCGGGCGCGACTGACCGAACTGGCGCTTCGCTTCGGAGCTATCCGGACGGAGGTGAGCCATCGCCGCACGGCGGGGGAATACGGATTTTACCAGCTGGTCGACCAGGACGACACCGTCCGCCAGATCAAGGCGTTTGCTGAGGGTCTGGGCCAGGCTCACGATCACGTGCTGGTGCTCGGCATCGGCGGGTCTGCTCTGGGCACGAAAGCTTTGCTGAATGCGCTCCGCCGGCCGGCGTGGAACGAATGGGATGATGAGGGGCGCGACTTCTTTCCCCGGCTCACCATTCTCGAGAATGTCGATCCCACTTCGGTGGCAGCCGCGCTGGCGCGAATCGATCCGCGCCGGGTGTTGGTTAACGTGATCAGCAAATCTGGTGGCACGGCCGAGACGATGGCCCAGTACCTTGTTGTGCGACAGTGGCTGCACGACGCGCTCGGCGCCGCCGCGTCCCGGCATGTGGTGTTTACCACCGACCCGGCCCGCGGCGCCCTGCGTGAGCTCGCCCAACAGGACCGAATTCCTACACTCGATGTGCCTCCCGCGGTCGGGGGACGCTTCAGCGTGCTTTCCCCGGTTGGGCTGCTTCCGGCGGCGCTGGTGGGTATCGATGTGGCGGGGTTACTGGCCGGCGCCCGGCGCGCAGTGGAGCGGTCGGAACCCGACGACCTGCTGCAAAATCCCGCTGCGCTCTACGCCGCGTTGCACTGGGCCGCCGATACCGGCCTGGGAGCCCGGGTGCATGTGCTGATGCCTTATACCGACCGGCTGCGGGAGCTGGCCGAATGGTACCGGCAGCTGTGGGCCGAAAGCCTGGGCAAACGGGTCGACCGAGAGGGGAAAGTGGTCCACGTCGGCCCCACCCCCATAGGAGCCGTGGGCGCCACTGATCAGCACAGTCAGGTGCAGCTCTTCATGGAAGGACCCTTCGACAAGGTCATCACCTTTGCCACAGTGAACGACCTGGGGGTGGACGTAGCTATCCCTGATCGGTCCGCCGACCCAACGGCTGCGAGACTGCCTCCTGACCTGGAGTACTTGCAGGGCCACACTTTAGGTGAGCTGCTGCGGGCGGAGTATGAGGCTACCTCGGCGGCGTTGGCGCAGATGGGGCGGATGAGCTGCAGTTTGGCCCTTCCCGATCTCACCGCCGATACCCTCGGAGAGGTCATCATGTTCTTCCAGCTCGCTACCGGGTACGCGGGTGCATGGTACGGCATAGATCCCTTCGATCAGCCCGGCGTGGAGCTCGGCAAGCGACTGACTTACGCTGCCATGGGGAGGCCTGGCTACGAACCGGCCGGCTCGGAAAATCAGACTTCAGCCGACGAGGTGTAGGGCCGCGCACGCGTTGCGAGCCCACAGTTCCCGCCCTACCTTTGGCACACACCGCGGGCCCTGTTCTAAGAGGATGGACGTGCATGCCTGATGCAACCCAACGCGTGATCGATCTCTATGGAGGCGGGGTGGCGCTCGTACCCGGTGGGGTCCAGGTGCGAGACCAGTCCAAGCTGCGGTCTCCTGCCACCGACCGGCTGGTCTGGCAGGCAGTGTTCGAATCCGGTGACGATCGCGATGCAGCCCGATGGCTCCTCTGGGAGCTGGGGCAGGTGACGGGAGCCCGCCCTGCCTCGATCAACGATCTCTACCTGGCAAGGGGACGGGGAGAATGCGGCGGATTCACGGTGCCGGCAATCAACGTCCGGATGATGGCCTATGATACGGCGCGGGCCATCTTCCGGGTGGCGCGCGCGGGAAAGGCCGGCGCTGTCATCCTGGAGATCGCACGATCAGAGATTGCCTACACCGAGCAGCGTCCTGCGGAGTACGTCTCTGTGATAATTGGAGCTGCGCTGCGCGAGGGCTACACCCTGCCGATCTTCATTCAGGGCGACCACTGCCAGGTGAACCACAAGAAGTATCAGGCCGCTCCTTCCGGAGAGATCGGGGAGGTGAAGAAGTTGATCGCCGAGGAAGTTGGTGCCGGGTTCTACAACATCGATGTGGACACGTCCACTCTGGTAGACCTGTCGCATGCGTCGCTCGAGGACCAGCAACGCCTGAACTACGAGCACGCGGCCGAGATTACGGCTTTCATCCGGGAGCAGGAGCCCGAAGGGGTGACGGTTTCGGTGGGCGCAGAGATCGGCGAGGTGGGCATGAAGAACAGCACCGTGGAGGAGCTGCATGCTTTCATGAGGGGTTATAACCAGAGTATTGCGGCGCTGGGCGATCACGCCGGCATCAGCAAGATCTCGGTGCAGACCGGTACCTCGCACGGTGGGGTGGTGCTTCCCGACGGCACTATGGCGGACGTCAAGCTGGACCTCCAGGCGCTGGCTGCCCTCTCTCAGGCAGCACGAGACGAGTACGGACTGGCGGGAGCAGTGCAGCACGGTGCAAGTACTCTCCCGTCGAACGCCTTTGGCAGTTTTCCCCGAATCGAGACCGCCGAGATTCACCTGGCAACCAATTTCCAGAACATCGTGTTTGACCATCCCCGGCTTCCGGCGGAGCTGAAGGAGCGTATTCGAACCTGGCTGGACGAAAATGCCGGAGGCGAGCGGAAGAGCGGGGACACCAACGAACAGTTCTACTATAAGGCCCGCAAGAAAGCGATAGGACCGTTCAAGCGGGATTTCTGGTCGCTTCCTGAGGACGTGCGCAACGCCATCGCGACCGATTTGGAAAAGAATTTCGCATTTCTGTTCGAGCAGTTGAACGTGAACGGAACTCAGGAGCAGGTAAACCGATTCATTCAGGCCCCGATGCAGCATCACGCGGCACTCAAGCCGGTGCTGGTGGCGGCGGCCGACGACCCGGATGCCGGGGAATAGGGGGAGTCATGCGCGGCAGGAAGCAAAGAGAGGTGGTGTACGTCGAGCGCGGTGGGGATACCTCCGCCAAGTGGCTTTTCTGGGGCGCACTCCTTGGTGCCGGGGTCGCGCTTTTGTACGCGCCGGGCAAAGGCGAGGACACGCGCCGGAACCTGCAGCGCAAGCTCTGGAAGTTTCGGGCCATGACCGAAGAAAAGCTGGACGAGCTGACCCAGCAGCTGGGCGGCGCCAAGGAGTCGCTGGGTGGACTGCTGGAAGACGAGGAGGAAGATGATCTGGAGGGTGAGGACGAAGAGAGTGAGTTTTACGGCAGGAGCCAGGCCGCAACCTCTCCCCGGGAAGAGCTCGAGCGGCGTTTAGCGGACGCCAGGGCCCGGCGGCGGTCGCCTGATGATCTCGAGGAACCGCTCGCCTGAACGGATCGCGGCGCGGTGGGTGGTATCGGTCGCCCGCCGGCTTTACGGCCCGTACTCTTCAAGCGGCTGACGAAAACAACATTCCCTTTCTCGCCAGCGCGCTGACCTTCGACGCTCTGCTGGCCTCGGTACCTTTCATACTCCTGGTGCTTATCGGGCTCACGCACCTGGCTCAGGCTGTTACCCACGGCCCGCCGGTCGACACCGTCCTCCTCTTCCGTCGCTTTCTTCCACCCCACGTCGGCGCTTCGGATGGAGCTCCGTTCGGGATCATCGAGCGCCTGCTGACTGGCATTACGCAGAACCGGGGTCAATTGTCGCTGTATGCGGCACCGGCCTTTCTCTGGTTCAGTACCCGGCTGTTCGCCGGCATCAGAACCGCGCTCAACGACATCTACGATGTGTCGCTCCGGCCCGCGCGTCCGCGGGGATTCATAGCGGTGTACCTCCACGCGAAGGTGCGCGACGCGATCATGGTGATCGGCACTGTCGTTCTATTCCTGATGAACACTCTCCTCACCACTGGCCTCGCGATACTCCAGAGCCGTGGAACCGCGACCGTCCCCCAATTGGCTTTCTTCGTGTCCACAGTGGGTCGCATCGTCACTGAACTCCTTGCCTTCGCCTTCTCTGTTTCGCTTTTCTATGTGACCTATCGCTACGCGTCGGCCCGCCGGCTCCCCTGGAAGACGGCGTTGCTTGCCGCAACCTTCACTGCTGTGCTCTTCGAGATCGCCAAGCGGCTGTACGCCTTGTACCTCGCAAACTTTACGACCTTCGATACCTGGGGTGGAGACGCCAACCTGGCCGCAGCCGCCCTGTTCATCCTGTGGGTCTACTACACGGCTATCGTCTTCTTACTGGGCGCGGTGGTAGCGGAGACGTGGGAGCTCCGGAACATGCAGGAGCGTCAGCGGGCGATTATGAGCTGAATCCCTCCGCGACTGCTTCTGCACATCACTTTACTCGTTCGCTGGAGGTACACATGGCCATCCACGGTACATCTGCGGTGCTCTGGGGAGTCCTGGCTCTCGGAATGTCAAACGGGTGCCGCCCGAACGACACGGGTGAAAGCAGGCAAGACGCGGTGGTCGCGTCGCTCACTCCTGCGGACGTGGCCGGCATCAGGTCGGCCGACTCGGCCTTCATGGCCGCCGCCAATGCCGGTGACGCTGAGAAGATGGCGGAGGTCTATGCCGAGGAGGGGGCTCTGCTCGCACCCAACCTTCCGCCTCAGAAGGGCCGCAATGCGGTCAAGGCATTCTGGGCTGGTTTTCTCGACGCCTACACGGTGCGTTTTGAGGTAGCGTCGGATACCATCGAGGGGCGGGGAGACCTGGCCTACAATCAGGGCCATTATCGCTTCACCGCAGTACCCAAGGCCAAGGGTGTCCCGGGTGTGGCGGATGAGGGCAAGTTCCTGGAGATCCTGAAGAAGCAGGCGGACGGCAGCTGGAAGTACGTGGTCGATATGTACAGCTCCAATCTCACTCTCCAGCATTGATTCCCGACCACAGATTCCTTCTCGAGGTGCTGCCGGTTATATTGGAGATGCCTCAGGTCCGAAGGGCGCCGGCGCGTGAACCGCGTCAGGACCTCGCCGGTAGCAGCGCTAAGCGATGCCCGGTGTCGCTTCGGGGTGCCTGAGGCACTTTTCTTAGCGGGGCAGCGGGGCGGCAGGGCAGGAGGGCAGATTGCTCTCCGGCGTAACTCCCTGAGCTCTCACTGCCCCGCTGCCCATCTGCCCGCGGCCCCGCTGATATGATCGCTCTCGCCCGCCGATACCGCCCCAAACGCTTCACCGATCTCCTGGTCCAGGACCATGTCGTGGCCGTGCTGCGCGGCGCCGTTGCCAGAGGGCGAGTGGGCCATGGGTATCTCCTTACCGGACCGCGCGGGGTCGGAAAGACCACGGCCGCACGGATCCTTGCTATGGCGCTCAACTGCCCGAGTCGTGAGTCGTCGGGCGAACCGTGTGGGGAGTGCGAGAACTGTGTGCGGGTCTGGAACGGCTCGGCCAATATCGACGTCGTCGAGATCGATGCCGCCAGCAATCGCGGAGTAGAGGACGCACGGGAGCTGCGCGAGCGAGCCATGTACGCGGCGTCGCAGGAGGGGCATCACAAGGTCTACATCGTCGACGAAGCTCACATGCTCACCCGCGAGGCGTGGAACGCCCTGCTCAAGATCCTCGAAGAGCCGCCCCCCGGCGTGGTATTCGTATTTGCCACCACCGAGCCCCAGAAAATTGCGGCGGCCGCGGCTCCGGTCATGTCGCGGCTGCAGCGGTTTGACTTTCGGAGAATTGGACCAACGGCTATAAGTGAGCGGCTGCGGCAGGTTCTCGCCGCCGAAGGAATCGCGGCCGACGACGATGCTCTGACTCTCATTGCCCGCCACGCGGATGGCGGTATGCGGGACGCGCTGTCGGTGTTGGACCAGTGCCTAAGCTTTGGAGAGGGCGCCGTCACAGCAGAACGGGTGCGTGAGGTGCTCGGTCTGGTGGACGACGAGCTTTATTCGGAGGTGCTTCGGCTGGTGATCGAGCGGCGTCCCGAGGCGGTCTTTGCTCTGGTTGATAGGCTCATGGAAGCAGGAGTGGACCTCGCGGAATTCATGGCCGGAACCGCTGAGGCGTTGAGGGGGCTTCTCATGCTTCAGGTCGGCGCCCGTCCGGAAGGAATGACCGAGGCGCTGCGTACCACGCTCGAGAGCTACCAGGGCCGCCTGGTACCCGGCGACGTGCTCCGCATGCTTCGGCTCCTGGCCGAGAACGAGATGGGCATCCGCAGGAGCGTGAATCCTCGCCTGGCGGTGGAAACCCTGTTGCTTCGCTGGGCGATGCTCGATCGCATTGTCGATCTGGAGCAGGTGCTCGCGGGCGGCGGGGCAGCGGGGCAGCGGGGCAGCAGGAGCACGGCCGAGAGAGCGATCGACCCGGTACCGGCTTTGACGCCGACGGAGCGTTCAGCGCCAGGGGTCGCTGCTTTGCCGAGCAGCAGCCCCGCTGCCCCGCTGCCCCGCGGCCCCGCTTCCCTCGAAGCCATCCGCGCTGCCTGGCCTGCCGTCATTGCCGCTACGAGGGCTCAAAGCCGCTTTTTGGGAGAGGCTCTGGCGGCCACCCAACCGGCCTCACTCGACGGCTCCCGGCTGACGGTGCTCATGGCCGAGCCGAATGCCCTATTCGCCGACCGGCTCCACCAGGAGGCGAGTAAGGTTGAGGAGGTCCTGAGCCGAAGCTTGGGTGAGGCGATGCGGCTTCGAGTGGCCGCCGGAGAGTCTTCTGGAGTCGCGATCGGTACCAAGGCCCGGCGCATGTCCGAATCCAGTCTCAAGGCCGAGCGGTTACGCGAGTTCCGCTCGAAGGATCCGGCCCTCGACACGGCGGCGGATGCGTTAGATTTGGAGATAATGGATTGAAAGAAGGTCCAGAGTCGAGGGTCCAGGGTCGAATACCGGACGCCAGACCCTAGACTCTAGACCCTGGACTCTTAGACTGCAGATCGTTGCAGTCCTCTGACATTCTTCCTACTTTGGCCTCAAATGGCAGGACTACCAGAGAGCATGGCAGATCTCCAGCAGTTGTTTCAATTGGGCCAGCAGGTGCAAGGCCGGCTGCAGCAGCTCCAAACCGAGCTGGCTACTCGCACGATCGAGACTTCCGCCGGCGGTGGAATGGTGAAAGTCACCGCCGACGGGCGCGGAACCGTGCGCGCGGTGGTCATAGATCCCGCGATCTTCAACGACCATGACGCAGAGTTCCTGAGCGAGCTGGTGCTGACCGCTGTGGCTGAGGCTCAGCGACGCGCAGCCGAGATGCTCCAAGCGGAGATGCGGAAAGTTCCTCAGCTGCCTTTTACGTCGCCTTTCTGACCGGTGGGCGCAATCGAGGAGCTGATCACCGAACTTGCCAGGCTCCCGGGAATAGGCCGGAAAACGGCTCAGCGGCTCACCTTTCATCTGCTCCAGCAATCTCCTGAACAGGCTCAGCGGCTGGGTTCGATCCTCGCGTCGGTAAGCGAGCGCGTCCGCCCGTGTGAGGAGTGTGGTAATCTCACCGAGGGCCAGCCCTGCGATATTTGTCGCGATCCGCGCCGGGATCGGACCCTGATTTGCGTGGTCGAGGAACCGTCCACTGTGGGCGTGGTGGATCGTTCCACTGAGTTCCGGGGCCACTACCATGTGCTCGGGGGCCGCCTGTCCCCCCTCGATGGCATCGGGCCCGATGCATTGCGGCTCGATCGTCTGGTGCAACGGGTCCGCGATGGCGGAATCCGCGAGGTCATCCTGGCAACCAATCCGTCAATGGAGGGTGAGGTGACCGCCACCTACATTCAGCAGCTGCTGGCCGGGATGGACGTGCGGGTAACCCGATTGGCTCGCGGGCTTCCCATGGGAGGCGACCTCGAATACGTCGATGGCGTCACTCTCGCTCACGCGCTGGTTGCGCGCCAGAACCTCGGCTGATGCGCTCCCGCAGCTGGATGTTCGTGGGCGGGATGCTGGCTGGCGCCACGACGGGCTGGCTGCTGGGGCAACAGCGGTTCAGCTATCACCGGCGGGACCTGTTCAGCCCTCGTCCTCTCCGCCGGCTAGCCGCGCTCGGGTTTCTGGCAGGACAGGATGGGGTGGACACGGTGCGGCTCCTCAGAGACTATCTCGCCTGGGAGCGCCAGCCGATGCTGCGCCGTCGAGCAGAGGCAATAGTGCGGCGGATGGAAGCCACCCTGGTATGAGGTGCGCCCCATGAGCGGTGCCTCCAGCTGGTCATTCCGGGAGGACGACGCCAAGCGCATCCAGACAATTCTGAGCGGCTTCCTGGGAGAGTCCAATGCCCGGACCGCCCTCATCGTCGACCGCACCGGCCAGATGGTGGCCACGGTGGGCGAGGCTCCGGCGTTCGATCCTACCGCGTTCGCTTCCCTTACGGCGGCTGACTTCAGCGCCAACGATCAGCTCGCCCGCATGCTGGGGGAGTCGGAGTTCGGGGCGCTCTTCCATCAGGGCGAGCGGGAGTCGATGTACCTGGCGGACATTGCCCACCGGGTCATCCTGGTGGTGCTTTTCGACAACCGAACCACGTTGGGACTGGTAAAGCTGCGGGTGAAGGCCGCGGTCCTGCAGCTGACGCAAGTGTTTATCGAAATGTTCAACCGCGATGGCACCAGTGCCCCGGGAGTCGAGTCCGAGTTCCTGGATGAGGCGGAAGACGAGATCGACAAACTCTTCGGAGCCTGAGGAGAAAGCCACCCATGTCGATGATCAACTACGCTTCACGCGAGATCAACTGCAAACTGGTCTACTACGGCCCCGGCCTGGGCGGGAAGACCACGAATCTGGAGCACGTCTACAACAAAGTGGCGCCCGGTGCCCGCGGGAAGATGATCTCCCTGGCCACGGAAACCGAACGGACGCTGTTCTTCGATTTTCTGCCGGTCGACCTGGGCACCATCCGAGGGTTCAAGGTCAAATTTCACCTGTACACGGTGCCCGGACAGGTCTATTACAATGCATCCCGCAAACTCATCCTCAAGGGGGTAGACGGCGTGGTGTTCGTGGCGGACAGTCAGATCGAGCGGATGGACGCGAACATCGAGGCCATGCAGAATCTGTATGAGAACATGACGCAGCATGGGTATGACCTGAGCAAGATTCCGTTCGCTATCCAGTACAACAAGCGGGATCTTCCCAACGCGGCTCCGATACCGGAGCTCCAGGCTGCGCTCAACCCCGGCTGGCCCGTCACCGAGCCCATGAAGCAGCGGACGCTGCCTGATCCCCACCACGAATCCCAGTTCCTCGTTGCTCAGGAAGACGGGCATTGGGTCGAGCGGGCACCCTACTTCGAGGCCGTGGCTATGACCGGTGACGGGGTCTTCGATACTCTGAAGGGTATCAGCAAAAACGTTGTTAAGACACTGGGATAGGGGGCGCAATGTGGACCTTGCCCAATATCATCACCCTGGTTCGCATCTGCTTCACGCCCGTCATAGCCCTGCTGCCATTCATCGAGGGGTACTGGCCCAAGCTGATCGCGTTTTTCATCTTCATTGCCGCCGCTGTGAGCGATGTCATTGACGGCCATCTGGCTCGTAGCCGGAACGAGATCACTGATCTGGGCAAGATGCTCGATCCCATCGCCGACAAGCTCCTGCTCTTCGCCATGCTTATTCCCATCTATTGGATCTCCCGGCAGCGTCACGACCTGTACGACATTCCAATCTGGGGCAGCATTCCCCTCTGGGTTTGCCTGCTGCTCATCGGGCGCGAGCTGGCCATGACCGGATTCCGATGGTGGGCCAGCCGCCGTGGCGTTATCATACCGGCGGGGAATGCGGGAAAGCTCAAGACTACCATCCAGAACGTCTTCGTCGGCGCCGTCATCCTGTGGTTCGCGTTCCGGGACGCGCGCAAGCCGCTGGGCTGGGAACACAATCCCTACGCGCAGTTCTGGAACGAGTTCCACGGGGGTTTCGTGGCGGTGACACTCGCCGTCGCCGCCCTGCTGACGGTCTACTCCTTCGCGCTCTACCTCTACCGCAATCGCCGGCTCTTCCGGAGCCAGTAGCTCGGCTATTGGCTATGCCGCCCCGATGCCGTTCTTCGACAATAGCCAATAGCCTCCGACTATAGCCAACACCAGTCCCGCATGAACATCGAGCTCGTCACCATCGGCACCGAGCTGCTGCTCGGGTTGACCGTTGACACCAACAGCGCGGAAATAGCCCGCCACCTCGCGGCTCGAGGTGTGCGGGTAACCCGCCGGACCTCGGTGGCCGACCGAGGTGAGGAGATCCGGGCCGCCGTTAAGGAAGCACTGGGTCGCACCGGCGCTGTGCTTACCACTGGGGGACTGGGTCCCACGCGGGACGACATTACCAAGAAGGTGGTGGCCGACCTGTTCGATGCTCCACTCGAGTTCGATGCTGGCGTCTGGGACAGCCTGCTCGAACGCTTCGCCCGGCTGGAACGGAAGCCGGCAGAGAGCAACCGGAGCCAGGCTGAGGTGCCGCGGGGCGCTACGGTGCTGCCCAACCGGTGGGGGACGGCGCCGGGCTTGTGGCTAACCGGCCAGCCTGGTCTGGTCATCATGCTGCCCGGCGTACCACTCGAGATGCGCCGGCTGCTGGAGCATGAGGTTCTCCCCCGGCTCGCTCCACCTGAAAACCGGTCAGTTATTCGGTCACTCCTCGTGCGGACGTCGGGGGTTCCGGAATCAAGTTTGGCGGAACAGATAGGCGATATCGAAAGCGAGATCGAACCGATCACCCTGGCCTACCTGCCCGGTCTCGAAGGAGTAGATCTGCGGTTGAGCGCGTGGGAACTTGCGCCGGAGGAAGCCGATCGACGGCTGGGTTCGGCCGCCCGATTGCTGCGAGAGCGCGCCGGAAACCACGTGTATGGCCAGGGCGAGAGTGATCTGGCAGAACTGGTCCTCGATGGAGCCCGCGCGCGGGGTCTGCGGTTAGGAGTGGCTGAGTCGTGCACCGGCGGACTGCTCGGTGCGCGGCTGACGGAGGTCCCGGGGAGCTCCGACATTTTTATGGGCGGGGTGATTGCCTACCACAATGCGATCAAGATGGAGCTGCTCGGCGTGCCCGAGGCCACCCTGGCGGAACACGGTGCAGTCAGCGAGCCCGTTGCCCGGGCGATGGCGGAGGGCGCCGTCAAACGGCTTGGAGTGAGTGCAGCACTGTCGGTCACCGGGGTGGCGGGGCCCGGCGGTGGAACCCCGGAGAAACCGGTGGGAACCGTATGGGTCGGATGCGCCTTGGGAGGGGTGGTGGAGACCCGCCGCAGCCGGTTTGCCGGCACTCGGCACGAAGTCCGTGCGCGGGCCGCTCAGGCGGCGCTACTTCTCCTGTACCGAAAGCTGTCGGCCGGGCCAGTGTCCTGAGGCTATTATCTTGCTTAGTCCTACAAGAGAGTGTTTTCCGGTGACTAAGAAAACCGATTTGAAAGGGGATTTCGATACCGACTCCCCGCCTATCCATACCCCCGCAGGCATGGCCGATCCCGCCGCCCCCACTGGCCGAAGTGCGGACGGTGCCGACATCGCAGCCACCGACATGAGTGCTGAGCCTTCGTCCCGCACCGAAAGCACCCAGCCGACGTTCCTCGGAGGCCGGGAGGGGAAGCTGGAGGGCGAGGTCGCCGAGCTGAAGGACCGGCACCTCCGGCTGGCGGCTGAGTTCGATAATTACCGGAAGCGCATCAACCGCGAGCGCGCGGAGCTGACCAACCGGGCGCAGGCCAGCTTTGTAACCCGGCTGCTGGACGTGCTCGACGATATGGATCGTCTCGTGGCAAGCGATCCGGCAACGTCTCTCCCATCCCTGAGAGAAGGTCTCAGTGCCATAGACCGAAAGCTCTGGAAGGAGCTGGAGGACGCCGGGGTCGAGCGAATCGACCCCACCGGAAGCCCGTTCGACCCCGGTCAGCATGAAGCCGTATCGACCGCGCCGGCACCAGATCGATCTCGAGACCAGCAGGTGAGCGCCACGTTCCAGCCAGGCTACCGGTTCAAGGGCGTTTTGGTACGCCCCGCCCGGGTGCAGGTCTATTCCGACCAGGGCCAGCACTAACGTGGCTGCCAAGGACTTTTATCAGGTCCTCGGCGTGTCGGACTCAGCCAGCCAGGACGAGATCAAGAAGGCCTACCGGAAGCTGGCGAAGCAGTACCACCCCGACGCCAATCCGAGTAACACCGGTGCGGCGGAGCGCTTCAAAGAGATCTCCGAAGCGCACAGCACCCTCTCCGATCCAGAAAAGCGCAAACAATACGATCAGATGCGCCGCTACGGCGCGTTCGATGGACTGCGCCAGCGCCCCGCCAGCGCCGGTGCCAGGCGGGGCGGTGGACCGGGTATGGGGGCCGAAGACGCGCAGGGCTTCGACTTCGGCGACCTCGGCGGTCTGGGTGACATTTTCTCCTCCATGTTCGGCCGGGGACGCCGATCGGGCGGGGAGGAAGCTGAGGGTGACACCCTGGAGGCGGTTGTGGAAGTACCGTTCCGGGTTGCCATGATGGGCGGCAAGATTCCGGTGACGCTGCCGGTTACCGAAACCTGTCCCACCTGTAGCGGAAGCGGCGGCGCACCCGGAGCAACTTTCTCGACCTGTCCCGAGTGCCAGGGGCGGGGCACCATCTCGTTCGGTCAAGGCAGCTTTGCCGTAAGCCGCCCGTGCCCCCAGTGCCGGGGACGGGGGAAAATTCCCTCCGAGAAGTGCCTAACTTGCCGCGGTGCAGGCGAGGCCCGCGCCGAACGGAAGATCGTGATCACCGTGCCTTCGGGTACCGAAACCGGCTCGAGGGTACTGCTTCGTGGGCAGGGGCAGCCCAGCCGGCCCGGTGGTGCGTCGGGAGACCTGGTCATCACCTTCCAGGTTCAGCCCGACCGGTTCTTCCGCCGTGAAGGACTGGACATAGTCGCGGATGTGCCGATCAATCTGGCGCAGGCAACCCTGGGCACCCGATTAAGAGTCCGCACCCTGGACGGAAAGAAAGTTCTGCTCAGGATCCCACCGGGTACCCAGCCAGGCCGAAAATTTCGGATCAAAGGGCAGGGGATCGAGAAGAATGGCAGGAAAGGAGATCAGCTGGTTGGAATCCAGGTGACGGTACCCGATAAGCTGACGCCGGAGCAGGAGGATCTGATGAAGAAGTTTGCCGAGTCGGCCGGCTTGCCGCATTGAGAGCTGACGAGCAAGGCGTCGCTTTGAATGCGTTCAGGCAAGAGGCTAGCCGATTACACCGCCGCCGAGTACCTGGCCCTGTGGTCGGTACAAAACCCCGGATTGACCGGGGGTGATGGCTCGCACCGGGGTGGTGAGCGCCAGGGTCAGGAACTCCTCCTGGATCTGCAGCACGGTGGCGGGCACGGCTCGGGCTCGATAGCGGATCTGCACCAGGCAGGTATCGCCGGCCTCGAGCGCGGGAGCGAGCCAGTTGAGCTCCTCCAGGCGAATGCTGTGGCCGGCAAGCTCCTCGACGCTGCCAATTACGACCTCGCGACGCTCCGGACGAATCGCCACAACGTATCTTGCCGATGGAGATCCTCCGGGTAGTCCCTTGCGCTGACCGATGGTGTACCGCGCGTAACCCCGGTGCTTACCGATCACCTCTCCGGTAGTGGTCACCAGTGGACCGGGAGAGAGCGCCGGAGCATCCGCCGGGAGATGGCGCTCGAGCACCGACGCGTAGTCATCGTTGGGCACGAAGCAAATCTCGACCGATTCCTCTTTGTCTGCCGTCGTTAGTCCCAGTCGATGGGCGTAGGCACGGGTCTCCGACTTCGACAACTCGCCTACCGGCGTCAGCATCCGCGCCACCACCTGCTGATCGATACCCCACAGGAAATAGCTCTGGTCCTTGGTGGGATCGCTGCCGCGGTAGAGTTCGCCATTGCGGGCAATGGCGTAGTGCCCCGTCGCGATATAATCGCAGTCCAGTGCATCGGCGTGGGCCAGGAGATCGCGAAATTTGGTGAAGGAATTACACCGTACGCAGGGGATCGGTGTTCTGCCCCGGCTGTACTCGCTGACGAAATTCTGGATGACGTGCAGATCGAAGCGGTCCTCGAGATTGAGAACGTAATGCGGGATGCCTATGGTATGCGCCACATCCCGAGCATCATTGATCGAGTCCAGCGAACAACAGGGGCGGTCCGGCACATCGTCGCCGTAACAAAAGAGCTTCATCGTAGCGCCCACCACGTCATATCCCTGCTCGACGAGGCGGGCTGCCGCCACGGAGCTGTCTACCCCGCCGGACATGGCTACGAGCACTCGCTTACTCATCGTCCGATGCCTGCTGCTTCCGCCGTTCCCCCCTGACCATGATCAGCCTGTCCGCGGGTCCGCCCCTCCGCCCGCCCCAGAACTCCCGCGAGCCGGCGAACTTTATCCACTACCGCCGGCACCACCTCCACCGCCCGATCGACATCATCATCGGTGCTCTCCCGGCCGAAGCTGAAGCGGATTGCGCCGAGCGCAAGATCGTAGGGCACTCCCATGGCCAGCAGCACGTGCGAAGGCTCCACCGCCCCGGTCGAGCAGGCGGAGCCGCTGGACGCCGCGATACCGGCCAGGTCCAGATGCATAAGCAGAGCCTCACTGTCGGCCCCAGGTACCGCGATACTCAGGAGGTGTGGCGCGCGGGGGCTTTCCTCGGCGATGACTACCAGGTCGGGCACTGCTCGCCGAAGGCGCGCGGCCATCTCATCTCTTAGGAGGCAGAGCCGCTCCGCCAAAGACGCTTGCTCGGCCCCGGCCAGCTGGGCCGCGCGGCCCAAGGCCACGGCCCCGGCCACGTTCTCCGTACCCGGCCGAATGCCGAACTGCTGCCCCCCACCGTGGATGATGGCCTCCACCGCCTTACGGTCGCGCACGATCAAGGCACCGATGCCCTTGGGAGCCCCGATCTTGTGTCCAGAAATCGTGAGCAGCGTACAGGACAACCCGTTAGCCGTAAGTGGAACCTTGCCAAGCGCCTGCACCGCGTCAGTATGGAAAATGACTCCAGCGTCCCGGCATCGTGCGGCTATCTCACCTATCGGCTGGATAACGCCGGTCTCGTTATTGACCCACATCACCGAGACCACAGCCGGCCTATCCGCCAAGGCGGCCTCTAATGCCGTAAAATCGATTCGGCCACCGGCATCTACCGGAAGCAGCACCTCACGTCCGCCCAGATGGCAGACAGCGTGAGCCGCTGCGAGCACGGCCTTGTGCTCGACTGCGGAGACCACGGCGCACATTGTGGCGCCTCGATCCCGCGCAGCAAGGGCGGCGCCCACTATGCCGAGGTTGTCTGCCTCAGTGCCACCCGAGGTAAATACGACCTGGTTGGGCTCAGCACCAACTGCTTCCGCCACCTGACGGCGAGCCATCTCGATACCCGCTCGGGCCGCCCGCCCGAACCGGTGCGCGCTGGACGGGTTGCCGAAAGAGTTCGCCGTGAGGTAGGGAAGCATGGCTTCCAATACTTCGGGACGAACCGGAGTAGTGGCAGCATAGTCGAGGTAGACCGGTGGGCGCATTGGAAGAAAGATAGCGGCGAAACGACGGGTGGAGAACGCCTTGGTCCCTCGCGAGTCAACGTAAGCCCACCCAATTCTCGCCCGGCTCGAAAGACACCGACTCTCACATACTTTGTACCCCAAGCTTCATAACGTCTTGCACCTCCATGGTCTCATGAGTAAAGAAGGGCTCGCCGTAGCGCTTCCGGATGAGCGATCCCACGTGGGTATTCTGAATCTCTACCAGGGAGTAGAGATCCTGGCCGGTTGGAAAAATCTCGCCGGCAGCTTTGGCGCCGTCGAACTGGCTGCCGTAGCACTTGATGGCGGAGAGCTTGCGCTCGAATTGAGCAGTGATGTCCACCACGAACGTCGGCTTGATGGGATCTTCACGGTAGGAGAGAGCGTACATCAGCTTGTGAGGCCGGTGAGGGTTACCGCCCGCGGCGTAACGGGCCAGGCCGGCGAGGTAGCAGGCGTCGCGTCCCAACTCGGATGCGATGCGGTGGTCGGGATGTCGCCCGATGGGGAAGGGAAGAATGACCAGCCTGGGAGCGAAATGGCGAATATGCTCCACCACGATGCGCCGGGCCTCCTCCGTGTTGTGGAGGCCGGCGTCGGGAAGCTGCGCGTTCCGCCGTTCCGCCACCCCCAGAATCTGAGCGGCACGCGCCGCTTCCTCTGCTCGCAGCGTGGCACTACCAAGGGTGCCCATCTCCCCAGCTGTCAGATCGAGGATGCCGGCCTGATAACCGGCGTCAACGGCCTTCAGCAGGGTGCCGGCGCAGGTCAGCTCGACATCGTCACGGTGAGCGGCGATGGCCAGGATGTCGACGGTCATGGTGGAAATAAAGCGTGAGCGGTGAACGGTGAACAGTGAACGGGGCGGCGAGAGGCCCGCTTACCGTTCAACGTTTGCTGTTCAGGTGGTTCTACGTCTGTACCTCCGCCCCACTATCAACGCGCCCCAGGCGAGCATCCCCAGCGGAGCTACGAAGCCGAGTGAGGCGATTGCCCCTGCCACCACAGCGACGAAATTACCCCAGGCGGTCTTAAACGCCTCGACGATGGGGTTGCGCCCCGGATGAGAGGTGAGGAGTGGCGGCGGTTCGTAGAGATTGACCGAGAGCGTGCTCAACTGTGCACTGGTCTTGAGAAAGCGCAGCCGGCCTTCCATTCGCTCGATCTCTTCGCGCACCCGCGCGAGCTCACGCTCAACCGAGAGTACGTCCTGAAGCTTGCCGGTGCGGGTCCGCAGGAGCTCAACCAACCTGTCCTCGAGGCGGCGGCCGTTAGCCACCCGTGCAGTCAAGTCCACAAACTCCTCGCTCACATCCTCGGCCCCCACGTTGACAAACTGCAGCCGTCCCAGCGGCTCGAGCGCCGCGGTGAGCTCGTCGAAACGCGACGCCGGCACCTTCAGTTCCAACGTTGCCGAGCGGTTCTGGTTGCGGCCGCTCTGCACCGAGGCGTCCGCCACGAAGCCTCCTACCCGCTGCACGGTCCGCCGCAGTTCGGCCATGGAAGATTCGAGCGAGTCGATCTCGATGCTCGCCTGCCCGGTACGAACGATGAGCCTCGAGGTCGGATCGAACGCCACGGGACTCTGCCACTGGCCGGTTCGCGGCACGCCGGCCGAAGTTTCCTGTTGCGATATCGCTCGGTCGGGTGCCGTGTTCATCGCTGCCGGGCTGGACGCATTGGCGGGGAAGGTGTCGGCGGAATTGCCGAGTTCTGAAGCCCGCTCAGAACGGCCGCACGCCATCAACAGGGCAGCCTGGAACAGGCCAATTACCATCATCTGCGCTCGCATGGTGCCTCCTTGGGGAGCACAGGAGATGCGGATGCCCGTGCGGCTTGCACAGTGCAGGGGATGGCATTGGGCGCTTACCCTCGTTTTCACTCATGCCTCAGAGCCTCCACCGGGTCCATCCGCGCCGCCCGGTTGGCGGGGTAGAGACCGAAGGCGAGCCCGATGCCGATGCTGACGGCGCACGCCAGCGCCGCGCTCCAGAGCGGCACGCCGGATTGCAGAGCCAGCCCGTGCTTCAACAGCTCGCCGGCTGCGAGCCCCAGCACTATGCCGAATAGTCCGCCGATGAGCGTGAGCGTTGCCGCCTCGATCAGGAACTGCCAGAGTATCTCCCGACGGGTGGCGCCGAGCGCCTTGCGCAACCCTATCTCTTTGGTCCGATCGGTCACCGATACCATCATTATGGCCATCACGCCAATGCCGCCCACCAGGAGAGCCACGCTCGACAGCGCCACCATTGCGACGAAAAAATACGAGGTAAAGTTCCCCACTACCTCGAGGATCTGATCCTGGGTGATCATATCGAAGGTGTTGGGCGTTCCCGGCCGAAGGTTGCGGGCCTGCCGCAGCGCCACCGTGACCAGATCCTGGGCCTCAGCCACCGTGACGCCGCTGCGCGGCTTCACAGCGATGAAAAGACTGTTTGTCTCATCGTACCTGAAGTTCTGGCGCGCACTCTCAAAAGGGATTACGCCACCGACCTCCTGGCCTGGAGGCTCGAAGATGTTGCCCGGCTTCTGGTAGATGCCGATTACGCGAACCGGCTTATCGCCGATTCGCAGTACGCGGTCCAGCGGATCGAGGCGACCAAAGAGACGCTCGGCCACATCGGTCTCCAGCACCATCACCAGAGCGCCCTTTAGCTCCGCCCGGGTGAAGAACCGGCCCCGCAGCAGCGTCCCACCCTGAATCTCCATGTAACGCGAATCCGCTCCGAAGATGGCCACGCCGCCGGTGCGCTCTCCCTGGTACTCCATCCGCTGAAAGAGCTGAACCCACATGGCGCTGTAGCCGATTTGGGGAACCCGGCTGATGGCCTCCGCGTCGCTCGTTTGCACTACCGGCCGTATCCGGACTTCGTATGGCAGCCGGTCGGGGTTAAGCGGTGTCTGGGAGAAGAACCGGACCACGTAGAACGCGGTCGGCCCCGCTGTCTCGATGGCGTTGAAGATCTGAGTGCGGATGCCCTGGACCATCGAGGCGATGGTCATGACCGTGCTGACACCTATCACCACACCGAGTATGGTGAGGAACGACCGGAGTTTGTTTGCCCGAATGGAGTCGACAGCGATCGACACGCCTTCGCCTGCATTGCGGATCATTCGGCTCGCAGCGCCGTGATCGGATCCAGCCGGGCGGCGCGGGTGGCGGGGAAAACGCCGAACAGTATGCCCGCCCCGGCACCGAGCCCCAAAGCCACCCCCACGGACCAGAGGGTTACTCTTGCCGGCAGCGGCGTGAGGTTGGAGACGGCCGCAGCCAGCGCCCATCCCCCCAGCACTCCCTGCAGTCCGCCAATAGTCGTGAGGACCACGGCTTCGATCAGAAACTGGCGTCTGATGTCGGACCGGGTAGCT
This sequence comes from Gemmatimonadales bacterium, assembly GCA_013813435.1. Lineage (GTDB taxonomy): Bacteria > Gemmatimonadota > Gemmatimonadetes > Gemmatimonadales > GWC2-71-9 > CAVVWJ01. The sequence goes on along the minus strand of JACCRS010000081.1, from coordinate 10,860 downwards.
CCGAGCGACTTGCGAATTCCGATCTCGCGGGTGCGCTCGTTTACCGTCATGAGCATGATATTCATGATCACGATCCCGCCCACGACAATTCCGATGCAGACTACGGCTGGAATGGCGGTGAATAGTAGGCGAGTCAGCTGCCTCCAGAATGCCACCAGGGCGTCCGCCTTGTCCACCGTGAAATCGTCCGGCTCGCCGGGCCTCAGTCGATGAGCGATCCGCATGGCTTCCTGAGCCCGGGACATGGCTCCAGGGATGGCATCCGCGCTAGACATCTTGACCGACACTACCGTGGTCTTCCTGCGGCCATACCTCGCCTCGAAGGTACTGAGAGGCAGCAAAATAAAGCCGTCGAACGACTGTCCCAGCACGCGTCCCTTTCGGGCGATGATCCCCTTTACCAGCACCTCGTTGCCGGCTATGCGGATCTTTCGCCCTACACCGCTCTCAGGCACGTCGAAGAGCTTGTCGGCTACGTCGTACCCGATGACCGCCACCGGCTGCCGCCCGCGAACATCGGGCTCGCCCAGGGGACTGCCGGCGGCGAACAGGTAGTCCTGCACGATCTGATAGGGGGGCGTTACGCCGAAGATGAGGACGCTGCCAACGGTGCGGTTGCGATATTCAACGTCGCTGACCGGGGTAGGCCAACCGGATTGCAGTGACACGGCTCGTGCCTCGGGTACTGCCCTGCGCACGGCTGCGGCGTCGTCAGCAGAGATCAGGGGGCGTTTATTGATCTGTCTCAGCTGCTCTTCGTCCAGCAGGCCAACCGAGATGGGAGACCGCCGGACTTGAAAAGCATTGGTACCGATCATGGCACCGGTCAGGTTTTCCTTGACGTATGCGTTCATCCCCTGGATGACGGCCACGACCACTACCAGAAATCCGACCGAAACGATGATACCGAGCAGGGTAAAGAAGGAGCGGAGCTTGCTGTGCCAGATGGTCTGGAGGGCGAGCCGCAGGGCTTCGCTGAAGGGCATGCGGGAATTTAGCGGGACAGCGGGACAGGCGACGGTTTGAGTGGCGAAGCCGGAGTGAGACTTTGCCCCTTCGCTGCGCTTAGGGTGACAATTTCCTTATCCTGACCCGCGGACCCGCTGACCCGCCTACTCGTACCGCAGCGCCTCCACCGGGTCCAGCCTCGATGCCTTACTGGCGGGGTAGATGCCGAAAAGCACTCCGGTCAGGATAGAAGCCACCACCGCGGCCACGACGGAGAGCAAGGGTACAGTCGCGGGAATGGGGCTGAACGACCGTATGCCGAATGCAATCGAAGCCCCTGCCGCAATGCCGACCAGGCACCCGACCAGCGTCAGCGTGGCGGCCTCCACCAGGAATTGAAACATGATCTCCCGACGAGTGGCCCCCAGCGCCTTCCGGACGCCGATCTCGCGGGTGCGCTCGGTGACCGAAATCATCATGATGGCGACTACGCCCACACCGCCGACCATAAGTCCCACGCTGGACAGCGCTATCATAACCACAAAGAATGCCGCGGTAATCTTGTTGAAGGTGTCGAGAATACGATCCTGGCTTACGATAGCGAAATTGTCTGGCTGTCCCGGGCGCAGGCCGCGGCTGGTCCGAAGGGCGGTGGTCACCTCGTCCTGCGCATCTTGAACGGTGGCAGCTTCAGTCGGCAGCACGGCTATCTCCATCCAGCCCTTCCAGTACTCGGCCACTTTGGTGAACGTCGTGTGGGGAATGGCCAGACGCGGCTGATCCGCGTTGCTGAAGAGCGAGGCCGCTTCGGCGTGCATGCCCACCACATCAAATGGCTGACTGAAGATCTTGATTCTCCTTCCTACCGGGTTGCGCCCGGGAAACAGCGACTCAGCCAGCTTGTCGTTGATCACCGCCACTCTGGCTCCCCCCGCATACTCCATCGGGGTAAAGTTCCGTCCCGCCAGAATGTCTCCTCCATTGACCTGATTCCAGCTCGGGCTCATGCCGGCTATGTCCACGCTCTTAAGGTTTACCGCCTCGAAGCTCACTGGACCGCTGGTGTATTCCCCCACGTTGACGTCCCGAACGGCAGGCAAGCCGCGAATGAGCTCCGCTTCTTCCATGGTCAGCCAGGGCATCCGCCGCCACGGCGACATCTCATCCGAACCGTCCGACACGTCTAGCCCTCCTGAGAAGTACCGGTAGACGAAGAAGGTCTTGGGGCCGGCTGCCTCGAGGATGTTCGTGATGCTTTGATTGATTCCGGTGATGGCCGACGCCATGGCGATCACGACGGTGACTCCGATGGCCACACCGAGAATGGTCAGCGCGGCACGCACCTTGTTTGATCGGATAGAGTCGATCGCGATGGCGGCTCCTTCCAGCATCCGGGTAACCGCGCTTCCACCCCGGTGGGCCATCATTCAGCCCGTAGCGCGATGATTGGATCGAGCCGAGAGGCCCGGCTGGCCGGATAAACACCGGCGGCTATTCCCACGCTCACGCCCAGCAGGACCCCTGCAGCAATCGACCAGGGAGCCACGGCTGCCGGAAGAGGCGTGGTCGCCTTCACCACGAATGCCAGGCCGATGCCGAGAGCGATGCCGAAGATCGCTCCTACCGCGGAGAGGGTGGCGGACTCGACCACGAACTGGGCCAGGATATCACGCCGCCGGGCACCTAGCGCCTTCCGGATGCCGATTTCGCGGGTGCGCTCGCTCACGGCCATGAGCATTATGTTCATGATCACGATTCCGCCGACTACCAGCGAGATGGCCACCAACCCAGGCAAAGCCAGGAACAGCACCCGCGAGATCTTCTGCCAGGTTCCCAGGGCGCCTTCCGCGGTCTGGAAAGCAAAGTTGCTCTCTTCTCCAGGTTTGAGCTGGCGCCGGCTCCGCATGATCGCTTCTGCCTGCCCCATGGCGAGCTGCATCTGTACCGGATCGTTGGTCTGCACGATCAGCGCGTCCAGGATGTTGATCGGGCAGATCAGCCTTCGGCCCGGGGCACTGAAAGGCATAACGGCGAACTTGTCGAGGGAGATACCGAAGAGATTACCCTGCTTGGCCACCACGCCGATGACGCGGTAGGGAAGGCCTCCGATTACGATCTTCTTGTCGAGCGGATCGATGCCCTTGAGCAGCTTGTCTGCCAGCTCCTGGCCGATGACCACCACCAGCTGAGCCGTCCTGACCTCCTGGGCCGTGAAGGCCCGGCCTGTGGCGATCTGATAGCTTCTGATCTTGAAGTAGGTGTCCTCGGTGCCGACCAGGTTGACGTCACGGGCGATCTTGCCGCGGTAATGGACCGCTACTCGATCCTCGCAGAACTTGGCGAACGTTGCCGAGGTACGGACGCGCTCCCGGACGTAATCGGCATCGTCGTAACTGATCCTGGGCCGGCGCCGCCAGGCCAGCCACACATCGTCGGTAATGTTGCCGGTCGTGATACTCGGCCGCTGCCGCAGCTCAAAGGTATTGGCCCCGACCAGTGTGTTGGCAAAGCGCTCCACCATGTACTGGTTCATTCCCTGGACTATCGACACGACGGCTATCAGGAACGTCACTCCGATGAGGACACCGATCAGGGAGAAGAAGCTTTTCAACTTCTGAGCACGGATGGTTCTGAATGCCATCCGGACGGCTTCCAGCAGCCGCATCAGGAAGCCGTCGCTTCCCGCGTCTTGGTGGTATCTGCCTGGCGCACCTTGGCGCCATCCTTCAGATCCCTGATAGCCTGGTAGGTGCCCGCCACGATCGTCTCGCCCTCGCGCAGTCCATCGAGGACCTCGAAGTAGTCATCTCCAGCCACGCCCACCTTGACCGGACGAAAGACGGCCAACCCTGACCGCACCACAAACACACCCTCGGCCTCCTTATCCTCGAAGCGCTCCCGGAGGGTATCCACCGCGGGACCGGCATCGGTCTCGTTGGGGACCTCTTCGTGGTCTCGCACGGTGAGGGCGATGATCGGTATGCTCAGCGAGTTGGCGCGGGTGTCGGTGACGATTCGTGCTGTGCAGCTCAGGTCCGGCCGGATATCTGCGGGCGGTTGCTTGAGCGTAATCTCGACGTCGAAGTCAACCGCTCGATCGTTCGAGCCGGAGGCGGTTTGCGTCGCCGTCAGCTTGGCGCTGTGGCTCACCTTGGTGACCTGCCCGGAAAAGGTTGTGTCAGGGTAAGCATCGATGTTAACCTCGACCGAGTCTCGCGGTTTAAGCCGCACGACGTCCGTCTCGTCGACTTGAACCTTGGCCAGGATCACCGACAGATCCGCGATGGTCATAAGCAGGCCGGTCTCGCGCGAGAAGGTACCCGGAACCGCCACCTCGCCCTCTTCCACTGCCAGCCTAACTACCCGTCCGGCTATGGGAGCGGTCAGCCGGGTCTTCGCCAGGTTGTCCTTGGCTTCCTGAAGCCCGGCACGCGCCTGCTCGAGTTGCGCCCTGCTGGACTGATAGTTTGCCTCCGCTACCTCCAGTGCCGTCTGCGACTGCTCGGCTGTCTCCGGAGCAATGAGGTTCTCCCCCAGCTCGGTGAGCTGTTTGGCGCGGTTCCAGGCCCGCTGAGCCTGGTCCCGGCTGGCGCGGGTCTGGAGCAGGATTGCCTGGGTAGAGGAAACCGCCCCCTGCGCCCGCGCTACGGCTGCCTGATACTGTGCCGGGTCAATCTGCAGTAGGAATTGACCCCGTTTCACCAAGTCGCCCTCCCGAACGGCGATGTCGATGATGCGGCCGGTGATGTCGGCGCTGATGTCGACCGCGGTCTTGGGCTCGATCTTCCCGCTGGCGGTAACGGCACTGATAAGGTCACGTCGGGCGACCTGCTCCAGCCGCACCTCAGTGCCTGCATTCCTGCTTTTGTTGATGCGGAACGCCACCACTCCAGCGGCCGCAAGAGCCACGATCACCACCACCAACCCCACTTTGGTCCTGCGCGACATGTCAGTTCCTCGTTAGCGGAGAGGGCGGCCGACCGCGGCTTCAAGAGCGGCGATGGCTTTGTGGTAATCGTATACCGCATTGACGTAATCACCTTCAGCCTGCTGAACCGCGTTCTGCGCATCCGAGACCTCGAGCGCGGTGCCCGCCCCCAGCCGATAGCGGTCCTGTGCCAGCCGAAGCTGGTCCTGGGCCGCCTCCCGGCTGGTGCCTTGAACCCCAATGGCCTGAAATGCGGTCTGAAGAGCCAGGAAGCGCGAGTGTACGTCGGTGCGCACCTGAAGCCGGCGCGCTCGAACCTCTTCTTCGGCGTCATCTTCCTCCGCCCGCGCCTGAGAGAGCCGGAGCGAGCGGCTGAAGCCGGTAAAGATCGGAAGCGAGATGGTCAAGTTGGCTCCGAACGGCTGGCCGGTATACGAGAAGGGAAAAACGCTGTTCTGATTCCGGATCTGCTGCGCCACCGGGTCGAGCAACGCCATACCACCGTCGGCCAGGCCGGAGGCCGCAAAACAGTTCGACGTTTGGCCTCCCAATGACAGCCCGGTGCGTACGGCGTTGTTATACTCGCAATCGGTAGCCTGGGCTTGGGCCTCTGCCAGCGTCTGCCCCAGGAGCACGTTCTGGTTGGTGAACTGCTGAGTGAAGCCGCTCCATCCCGCGCGCAGCGAAAGTGAGGGAAGGAAATCGGTCTTTGCCGCGCCGACGTCGAGACCGGCCGCGTGCTCCCGAGCACGCAGCGAGCGCAGGAGCGGGTTCTGCCGGTCAGACAGAGCCAGTAGGCTGTCCAACTGAAACTGGGGCGGCGTCACCGGAAAAGAGTCGGACAACAAAATCTGATCGATCGGCGCTGGGGGCTCTATGCCCATTCGGCGCAGGAGATCGAGCTTGGCTTCGTTTTCGGTCTGGACCGCTCGCAGGAGCGCCACGTCGGAGGCTCCCTTGGTGACTTCAGCCTGACGCACATCGAGCAACGTTGCTTGACCCACTTGATGTCGCGCCCTGGCGAGCGCAAGAAAGTCCTGATTGCGCCGTACCTGCTGGTGGGCCACAGCCACCTGCGCCCTTGCCTGAAGACTGGTGAGGTATTGAGTTGAAATCTCGGCGGTGAGGCCGATGCCCGCCGCACCGATGGTCTCGTCAACGGCGCGCTGAAGTGCTCGCTGCTGTCTGGGGGCGTGGAGAGTGCGGCCGCTGAGCTGCCACTCCAGGCCGAGACTGTATCCGGAGGTTAGGAAAGCGGACGTGGGCCGGGTAAAGCCACCTCCGAAGTTGGACTGTCCCGAACCGGTATAGCCAAAGTCGCTGGAGGCGACTACAGACGGCAGCAAGTTGCCGTAGGCGTTGCGAACCCCCCACCTGGCCGGCGATGCATCGTTGAGGGTTTGCCGATAGCCCGGGCTGTTCTTACGCGCCTGCTCCAACGCCTCAGCTAATGAAAGCCCTACTGACCTGCGGGGAGAGGATGCCAGGCTCGAGTCCTGTGTCAGCGCGGTGGTGGGGAGCGCGAAGCTGACCACAAGCAGAGCGAACCAGCGAATCATGGGAGAGGCCCTTTTGTGGTGAGACGTGACGGGGCCCAATACGCGGGCGTCGCCGCAGAGGTTTCAGCCTGCGACAAAGCACGTCTACTGTTCTAGGCATCGACAGATTGGAGGGAAGGTAGTGCCGGGCCGAAGCCCTGTCAGTCCTGAGCTCGGGTGACCAGAATGTTGGAGCCGGGGAACTCGAGGCGGCGCAACCGGCCCTTCGGGTCGGTGTCCAGCGTGCCATTAATGTCGCCGCTCAGCGTGACCTGGGCGCTGTTCCCGCCGCCTCCCTCCCGACGAGCCACGAACGAAGCCCTCCGGCCACTCCGGGGAAACACTCCCGTCAGGGTCTTACCCGCCGGTGTAGCGAGGTCGGCCACCGCCGCATAGAGGGAATACACCGACTCATCGAGCAAAACTACATCCGGGCCGCCCGGTAGCTCGCGCCCGGCTTCGGATCCCTTGGCAACGGTGCGAACTATCAGCCGCGCTCCCGAGCCCGCCGCGAGTATGATGGTGGTCCCATTGGGGCCGTCCACATCGAGCTGAAACTTCGCCAGCGCAAATTCGGGTGTCCGCTCGAGTGTGGCGCCCAATTTCAATAGTGGGTTCGTTGCCGGATAGCGGGCCACGGCCATCAGGGTCGAACCAGGAGCCCCTCTCCCGCGGCCTGATCCCAGAGTGAACTCTTCGCGCCCGGTTTCTCGCCCCTCCTGGGTGACCACCAGCTTGGTTTCCAGCGACTCCTGTGCGGTCACCTGGGCAGCGGGCAGTGACAAAAGCAAAACCACAGCGATCCTCATGGCGGCTCCAATTACGTCAGGACGGAATGAGGCAGCGGCCGACCCGCTCGAGGATAAATCTATACAGGAGCTCGCCCTTCTGGGGGGAAGCCAAGCTGGGATATCCGACCGAGCCGGGTGAGCCCAGCGGGAGTTTGCGGCTTTGGCCCGGGCGGTACCGTGCCATCATTCCCGGGGTGAGATCGAAGTCCCGGGCCCACTCCATATGTACTAGATGGGGCGCCAGGTATAGCATGAGAGACGTATCGAGCTCGCCTCCCTGAATCGGCGCACTGCGCTCCAGAAGCGATCCGAAATTCAGGCTGAAGATGTCCACCACCTGTACAGTTGCCTCATCGGTCCGAATGGTGCTGAGCGCTTCCAGGTGTGCTTCACTGGACTGCGCGGTGAGAATCACGAATTCCCGGACGCCTGCCCCCTCTTCCCACGACTCGATAAGTTCATTCATCACACGGTGAAGTGTTCGCCGCCGCAGCGCGGCTCCTCCTGGAAAGGGACGTGCCGCGGCGTGAATGCCGTACTCGACTGTCGGCGCACGGGTAACACCGTGCGCCGCTGACAAATCGTCGGCCAACCGTTCTACAATTATGGTGTCGCAGCCCAGCGGCAGGTGGGGCCCGTGCTGCTCGGTCGTGCCCACCGGCACGATCAGAGTCGGCCGGACCCGCAAACGCTCGCCTACCGCGACGGGGGTCATTTCCTTCAAACGCCAGGGGCGCTGCTCTTGAGTCATCGCGCGCGATCGTGGGTCGTGGTCGTGTTGGCGGCGGTCGGGGCCGCGGCCGAATGGCTTCGGCAGCCGTCGCAGCTATGGATGTGGATCGGGTGGACGTGCGTCCTGGCCGCTGGCGTGGCGCTATATCCCTTCAGAGGCTGGCGCCCTCGCGCCCTCGTTATAACACTCGCGTGCCTGGCACTGAGCCTCACGATTAGCCAGCGGCAGCTCACGGCCATCGAGACGCGCTGGGCCGATGTCCGGGAAGGCCGCGTGACAGCCGCGTCACAGCGTCTGGCAGGCGACCTTCGCTCGGTCCTCCGCCGCGCCGAGCGGCTGGCCGAAGCCGCGGTCAACACACCCTCGAACGATCGCGCCGCCGCGCTTCAGGTGCTGGATAGGCTGGTGCCTGCCGGCGGACCTGAAATGAGCGTGGTGGTTTTCGACCAACGTGGCGATCCCTGGGCTTGGGCCGGGCGCCACCGGCTGCCGCCGCTAAAAGTGGGAGACTCGATCGCTTCCCGGGCCAGTGGATATTACGTCGTGCTCGAGGCGCGGCGCCACTCGGCCGAAGGTCGCGGCGCTGCGGCGACGGTTCTGATCTGGGCTCACCCCGCCGTTCCTGACCGGGACCGGAGCCTGGCCGAACTGTTACGGCGCCGGACCGGGGTGGGGCTCGCCGTGTACCCCCGGGGCGCAGGGCCCGAGAGTCCCGACGTCTTCGATTACGAGGAGCCCACCACTGCCGGGCCCCGTCTTCTCTTCAGCGTCCAGCCCATACCGCCGGAGCAAGGAGCCGCCAAGGAGCTGGCCTTCGAGCGCGGCAGCCGAACAGTGAGCCTGCTGGTACTGGTGGCCCTTACGATCGCGCTAAGTCAGGCGACCCGGCCCGCCGAGCGCTTTCTGTTGCTTCCGCTTCTGCTCTGGTTGGCCGTGCGCGCCCCGGCCGGCGCGGCCCTGGGCCTGCAGCCGCTGTTCTCGCCTGCCACGTTCTTCCGTCCGCTGCTCGGAGCACTGTCGGCCTCCGCCGGGGTTTTGGCCCTCACCGGTATCCTGCTTACCATGGCGGGCGTGTGGCTCTGGCGGCGGCGCCTTCCCCGGCGCTGGTATGGCGTCGTGACGGGAGTGGCTCTGCTGCTCGCATCTCCCTATCTGATCAGCAGCCTGGGGCGCGGGATTACTCCTCCTGCGCAAGGTGTTGCCCTCGGCCTCTGGCTCACCTGGCAGCTCACGCTTCTGGTCTCGGTGTCAGCGCTAATCGTTCCCGCCGCCGCGCTGTTTAGGGGGAACGGACCCGAGAGCCATATCCGTTGGCGGATCGTGGCGGGCGTCAGCATCGCCTTCGCGGCAGCGATGATCGGAGTTCTGGTGTGGACGCCGCGGGGCGGGGGGTGGCCCGGATGGTACACCTTCCTCTGGACCCCGGCTCTGTTGTTGGTGACACTTCCAGCGAGTCGCTGGGCCACCATCGGCGGTGTGGCATTGGTGGCGGGGAGCTCGGCTGCGCTGGTAACCTGGGGTGCCGAGATGTCGGGCCGGCTGCAGGTGGCACAGCGCGACATCGCGCGTCTGGGGACAGAGCCTGATCCCCTGGCATTGCCGCTGCTGGAACGATTCGGCGAACAGGTGCGGCGTTCCCCTTCGCCCGCGAGCGCCTCCGAGATGTACGCCCTCTGGCACGGGTCCTCCCTGGGCAAGCAGAGATACCCGGCACATCTGGGCATGTGGTCCTCGGCCGGCGGCCTCCGTGATGAGCTTACACTCGACTCACTCGATCTGCCGCCTTCGCTCCTCTCGGCCATAGTCAGCAACCTGCCCGAGGCTGACAGCCTGCGCGTAGTTCCGCTGGCCCGAATTCCGGGGGTGCACTATGTGCTCGTGGTTCGGACGGGGCGGGACCAGGTGCTGACTGCGTCGGTGGGTCCTCGCTCGGAGCTCATACTGCCCGGGCGAGTTGGTCGCCTGCTCGACCCGGCGCGCCACAGCGCGCCACTCTACACCCTTGCCCTCTCCCCCGCATCCGCTACTCCTGAGCGACCTCGCGGCACCCGTTGGCGGCGCGAGGGGTGGACACTTCGCAGCGAGCATCCCCTGACCGTCCCCGGTGGCAGTCGTACCATTCACGCCGGCATCGACCTTCGGGGACCGGTTCCCCTTTTCGTCCGCGGAGTGCTTGTAGTGCTGCTGGACACCGCCGTGCTGGCACTCCTGTGGTTCGTGGCAGAGCTCGCTGCCGGTGCTCGTCCCCGGCGGCCGAGGTGGCGGAGCCTCTCCCGCTCGTTCCGGGTCAGGCTCGCGGCTACCCTGGGCGCATTCTTTATCCTTCCTGCGGTAGGGTTCGCGGCGTGGAGTTTCTATCGCCTGGCCGACGAGGCGGAGCGTAGCCGGGACCGGCTCATTACCGGGACACTGCGCGATGCTGCCCTCACCTCAGGTGCCCTAGTGGGCCGCGGAGCTCCCCTAAGGGATCGTCTTCAGGAGTTGAGTCGCGGCATTGACGCTGATCTTGCCCTGTATCGAGGAGGCTCCCTGATAGGAACGAGCACACCGGTGCTCGAGGACCTTGGCGTGGTCGGCCAACTGATGGATCCGCGTGCGTTCAGGGCTTTAGCGCTGGAGGGGCGGTTCGAGGTTACCCGCGAAGGCCTACTTCCGGAACTGGCGGAACGCGTCGGTTACCGGGTGGTGCAGCCCGGCCGCCCGGCGGATGTGACCGTGCTCGCCACGCCCCAGCTGGCGGACGACTCCTCCCTCGCGGCTCAGCAACTCGATCTGGCGCTCGTCCTGCTGCTCGCTACCCTGGCCGGTGTCGCCGCGGCGCTGGCGGGAGCACAGGTGGCAGCGCGGACGCTTTCAAAGCCGGTAGCCGAACTCCGGCGTTCGGCACTTGCCTTAGGTAAGGGTCAGCCGATGCCGGCTCGC
>JACCRS010000059.1 GCA_013813435.1 Gemmatimonadales bacterium | reverse complement strand
TGCAAGCGGTGCAAGCCAAATCAGGCTTCAATTATCGAGCGGCACGCAGCCAAGGTAACCGACGCCTGCCGCTTGATCGATTCATCGCCGGGCGCCCTGGCCCTCGAGCAGCTGGCCGCGCATGCCGGCATGAGCGTGTTCCACTTTCACCGGGTGTTCAAGGCAATCATGGGGCTTACGCCGCGAGAATACGCCGCGGCCGGCAGAGGAGAGCGGGTGCGGCAGGAGTTGACCCGGGCCGGCACGGTAACGGCAGCCATCTACCAGTCGGGCTATAACTCCAACTCCCGGTTCTACGAAGACGCTCGCCAAGTGCTCGGCATGACGCCTACCAGCTATCGGGCCGGCGGAGCCGATGCCGACATACGCTTTGCCATCGGAGCGTGTTCCCTGGGATCAATTCTCGTCGCCCGGAGCGAGCAAGGTGTCTGCGCCATTCTGCTGGGCGACGATCCGGAAACATTGGTGCGCGATCTCCAGGACCGGTTTCCCCGGGCCACCCTCATCGGGGGAGACGAGGAGTTCGAGCAGCTGGTGTCACAGGTGGTGGGCTTAATCGAGGCACCCGGGCTGGGCCTCGATCTGCCGCTCGATCTCAGGGGCACGGCGTTTCAGCAGCGGGTCTGGCGAACTCTGCAGGAAATCCCGGCGGGTTCAACGGCGAGCTATACCGAGATCGCTGCCCGCCTGGGAACTCCGAAGTCGGTAAGGGCTGTGGCCCAGGCCTGCGCGGCTAATCCCCTTGCCGTGGCTGTCCCTTGCCATCGGGTGGTCCGGAGTGACGGAGCCCTGTCCGGGTATCGCTGGGGCGTCGAGCGCAAGCGCACGCTCCTCCAGCGCGAGGCGCGAGCATGAGCGCCTGACATAGTGATTCGACGTCGTGTGGTGCCGATCCTGGGGCTCGCCGTGGTGGCGGCCATGCTGCTCGTGCCGGCACTCATCGGCTTGATCATCGACTGGTGGTGGTTCACGGAGATCGGGTACCAGATCGTGTTCACCCGTGAGCTGACCACCCGGCTGCTGCTCTTCCTCGCAGCCGGCGGTTTCACTGCGGGCGTGCTTTACCTCAATCTCAGGACCGCTCAGCGTGGCATCGTCCCCGACCCGTTCGTTCTCCAGCTGGGACCGGGGGCGCCGCGGCTCGATCTCACCCGGGCGGTGCGCCGGATTACCCTGCCGGTAGCTCTGGGCCTGGGTCTGCTTGCGGGTCTTGCCGCAACCCCGGCGTGGGATTCGGTGCTCCGCGCCCTTCACCGCACCTCGTTCGGCATCGTCGATCCGGTTTTTTCGCGGGACATCGGGTTCTACGTCTTTACCCTGCCCGCCCTTGCAGCCGGACTGGGGTTTCTCTTTGCCCTGGTCATGGTTTCGCTCTTGCTGCTGCTCCCGCTCTATCGTTTGCGGGGTGACATCGTCCTGGGACCCCGGCGGCTCCGGCTCGAGCCGGCGGCCGGGCTGCATCTCTCCTTCCTCCTGGCCGCGCTCTTTCTCCTCACCGCGTTGCGGCTGTGGCTGGTGGACATACCGGGGCTGCTTTATTCGACAACCGGCCCCCTGGTAGGCGCCAGCTACACCGACCTCCATGCGCGCCTGCCGGCCCTGCGCATATCGGCAGTCGTGGCGGTGCTGGCCGCGGTTGGTGTCCTGGTGGGCGGTTTCCGGCGGCAGCTGGCCCTGTACGCGCTTCCCGCCATTGCAGGGTATCTGGGCGTGGCCTTTCTGGGGCGGAATCTGTATCCACTGGTCATGCAGAAGTTCGTGGTGGCGCCCACCGAGCTCACCCGTGAAGCCCCTTATCTCCGGCACCACATCGCCGCTACCCGCCAGGCCTGGGGCCTCGACAGCGTGGAGGTGCGTGAGCTGGGCGGCGAGGCTGACCTCACGCTGGCCAACATTCGGGCCAATGCACCCACGATAGAGAATGTGCGACTCTGGGATCGCGAGCCGCTGCTGCAGACGTTCGGCCAGCTACAGGAGATCCGCACCTACTACGATTTTGTCTCGGTGGATGACGACCGCTACTGGATAGATGGAAAGTACCGGCAGGTGCTCCTCGCGCCGCGAGAGCTCAACCCCGCCTCTCTGCCGACCCGCACCTTCATCAACGAGCATCTGACGTTCACCCATGGCATGGGGCTTACCCTCAGCCCGGTGAATCAGGTGACTCCCGAAGGCCTGCCGGTCCTGTTCGTCAAAGACCTGCCACCGGTGTCCACCGTGTCGTTACGGTTGACCCGGCCTCAGATCTACTATGGCGAGCTGACCGATCCGTACGTCTTCGTGGGAACCAAGCAGCGCGAGTTCGATCATCCCTCAGGTGACGCAAATGTGTACGCCGCGTACTCCGGAACGGGGGGCGTAGCGGTGGGGAACATCCTGCGCCGTTCTCTTCTCGCCTTCCACTTCGGTTCGTCCAAGATCCTTTTCTCGGGTGACATCACCAATGAGAGCCGGGTGTTGTATAACCGGAACATCGCCTGGCGGGCGAGCAAGGCCCTGTCATTTCTCCGATTCGATCGCGACCCGTATCTGGTAATTGCCGGGGATGGAACTCCAAAGTGGTTCGTCGACGGCTACACTGCCACGGACCGCTACCCCTATGCCCAGCGGCTCCAGAGCGGCACCAGCTATATGCGGAACAGTGTCAAGCTCGTCATCGATGCTTACCACGGCTCGCTCACCGCCTACGTCAGCGCCCCGGCCGATCCGCTCATTCGCACCTGGTCCAGCATCTTCCCGGGAGTCTTTCGTCCCCTCGACAGTATGCCGGACGATCTGCGGGCACACATTCGCTATCCGGACGACATCTATCGGGTTCAGACCAGTTTGTATACCACCTACCATATGGAAGCGGTGGAGGACTTCTATCACCGTGAAGATCAGTGGCAGATACCGACCATCGCCAAGTCGGACGAGTCGGTGCCCTTCATGCGGCACATCATCATGCGGCTGCCGGAAGAATCGAAGGCCGAGTTCATCTATATGGTGCCGTTTACCCCAAGGGGGAAGGACAACCTGGCAGCGTGGATGGTGGCCCGCAACGATGGGGATGTATACGGCAAGCTCCGGGTCTACCGTCTCTCCCGTCAGAGCCTGGTATTCGGTCCCCGCCAGATCGAGAATCGGATCAACCAGAATACGGAGATTGCGCGCCAGGTCTCCTTGTGGGACCAGCGGGGCTCGCAGGTGATCCGGGGCGATCTGCTGGTGATTCCAATCGAGGAGTCGGTGCTGTATGTGCAGCCGCTGTATCTCAGGGCCGAAGGCGGCCGGATTCCCGAGCTCAAGCGTGTGGTCGTGGCCTACCAGAATCGGGTAGTGATGGAGGAGACGCTGGACGGAGCTCTTGCCGCGCTGTTCGGCGGGTCAGCCGGCCAGCGCACTCCGCCGCCCCCCTCAGTGGCAGCTGGCGCGAAGGCGGTAGACTCGGAGCTGCGATCCCTCGCGGCTGAGGCACGGCGCCGATACCAGGCAGCGCTTCAGGCGCAGCGAGAGGTAGACTGGGCCCGATACGGGGAGGAGTTCAAGAGACTGGGTGAGCTGCTGGAGCAGATCGGAAACCAGGGCGAGGATCAGGAATCGGAGTGAAAATGGCAGCCGCAATCCCGAGCGATTCTTCGCTCCCCTCCGAATGACAACGTGATTTGACATCCTTACGTTCCCTCCTTCCCTCCTTCCCTCTTCGTCTCCTACGCCTCGCCCATCACCAGCCCCTCGATCGTGTGCGCCTGAGCGATCGGCTCCAGCTCCTCGACCACTCGGCAGGTGAGATGGCGGCGGACTTCCTCTGGTAACGCTTTATAGTAGGGCATGGTGAACTGCAGGTCGTGCCGGTCCGCGTTGCGGGCAGCCGGCGCGTCAACCCCCAGAACCAGCGCGGGTCGCGATTTCCGGGAGCGGTTGGGCGTGCCTCGATGTATCGTCAGAGCGGAGCGCGCAGAGATGTCGCCCATTTTGGGCATCTTCAGCTGGGCTCGGGCCTCATAGCGAGGGTACAGCGACTTCGGTGGGAACATGCCGTGCTCGAACCCCTCGGGATGATCCCACTGAGTGCCCAGTGCAATCTCGAATGGGCCCATGTCCTCGGTGACGTCCACCGTGGTCATGTTGAATGCCAGCGAGTCGAGGTGCCGGCCGATCAGGGTCTCGTCGGGGGAGGGAAAGTCCCGGTGCCACGGCTGGTGCATGGCTCCGGGCTGGGGCACATCGAAGCCGATCTCCACGATTTTGTACCCGGGTCCGAGCACCGACTCACACACGCCGGTTACCCATGGATGGGTAACCAGATCCAGGAACCCCCGAATCCCCTCGGGGTGAATCTCCACGTAGTAACGCTTGGGTCCCCGGCCGACCGCACCGCCGGGCCGCTTCAGTGCGTCCTGGAATAACACCTCGATATCCTCGCCCAGCTCTCGTACCCAGTCGCGGTCGAAGGCACCCTTCATACCGATAATGCCGTCGCCATAGAGTCCGCCCATAACCGTGGCGGTGTCGACCTGTGCTTGGGCGGCAATTGTGCTGGTGCTCATGACGTCTCCTACACGCGGTTCGTGTTTTTGTGTTGGTTTTTCTGGCCGGGGGAGGCGCCCTTATGGTAAGAGAGCGTACCTCGGATCGGTAGTGCAGGAGAAATTCTCAGGTGTGGAAATGTGAGAAATGTTTAAGTTTGGGGATAACAGACTTGCCTCTTGCGCGTCTGAGAACCACTCCATATACTGTCGCCGCCAAGCCGAGAATTGATCATTTTCGTGTTTGGAGAGACGAAACCAATCGCGTGTTTCGTCCACGTCGCAGTGGCGCCGCGACGTGCAGAGCAAGAGGCTGATCCGCGATTCGGCCGACTTGCAGCGCTCGAACTGGCGAACCAGAAGGCCGCAAGCCATCTGGGAATCGAAGCCGGAGCTCCCGAGGCCTAATCGCAGACACTCAGTCAAGCGACGGCCAAGGGAAGAAGAACGGAGAAGTCAATTCTCCGACTCCGGGAAGCCAGTACGCGGGCGGCCCGCATTCCCTTCACGGGGAGTGCGGGCCGTCCTGTATTTGGAGCAGGGGATTCGGCTATTATTTCGAGCCGGTGTCGCGGACCCTTCGTTCCAGGGAGGTTAGCGCCACCTCCTGGCGGTCGATCATGAGCCGTTGAGGCTGAAGCAGTTCTTTGAGCTCTGCCAGTGATGTTCGCGCGTCGGCTGCTGCACTTCGTGCTTCCTCCGCCGCGCTCCGGAGATCCTCCGAGAGGTCCCTGGCTTGCTCGGCAACTTCTCTTCCGCCCTCCTGCGCACCTCTAACCCGCTCGGCCGCGGACCGATCTTCCTCCACGTCCTTCCGAATTTCTTCTGCCCGTCCGCGAAGGGTTTCCCGGATGCCCCGGCCCTCTTCGGCCTTACGGCGGTAGAGTTCCGCCTGATCACGCCGTAGCTCCGCCGATTCGCGGGCTTGCTCAGCTTTCTCAGCGCTTTGTTTGTCTGGCACACGCGCCTTTCTCAGATCGCCGCCCGAACGCCAGGAGGCAAGGGCGGTCGGTCGTGGACGTGATTTTTTCACTAGCCGTTTGTAACTATAACCAATCCTCCGGGCAGGTGGCCGGCTCTAGCGAGTCGACCGAGGTTCCACACTGGCTACAGTGGCCGCGCTACCAGAATGCCTTTACAAAGGCGGATGGCGGCAACGTACTCGGGGAGGGTACTGCGAGTCACCTCCACCACTCCACCGGACAGCGGGGCGTGGAGCACCCGGAGAATCCCGTCTCCGCTCCGGTAGGCAAAGGCCGTGTGGGTTACGTCCAGGCCCGGAATCGCGGTGGCAAACGCGAGCACATCACCGCTCTCGATCCGGCTCGCCACTTCGGGAATGCGCTTGGTCGGTATAAAGCGGCGCGGCCGCATCGTGCGCTCGATCGCCTGGATTTCCCGAAACACAGCATCATCGGCGAGCGCCGGGTACTTCTCCCGGTGCTCGGTCATGAACCGGAGCGGCCGCGAATCTTCCACGCCGCCAAGCTCAGCGCCGAGATCCTGCACCAGGCCCCGCTTCTCGCCATCGGTGATCCACTCGCTGAAGTAGTGCAGCCGGGAGGTATAGCCGCGACGCTCTCCGCCGCGATAGCGCATCCGCTCGATCCCTCGTCCAAAGCGTTCCCACGTGGCGGCCCCGTCTTCGCTGGCTAGCCGCGCCACGGCGATGCAGGACTCCACCAGCGTCACGCAGTCGAAGCGGGTGAGCGAAAGCGTCAGCGGCTCCTGCGAAGGGCTGCCGCCGGCGCGGAGATAGGCCTCGAGGGTGAACGGTTCATAGGGTGTGCCGACCGCGAGCTCGCCCACGCCGATGGCGCGACGACCGAGCGGGGTGTTGGGCTCTCCGAGCTTCCGCGCATGGAGCGTTGCGGTCCAGCGGGTCAGGCGCTCCCGATCCGGGTCTGACCTCGGGGTTCGCGGCTCCTGAGACTTTCCCGTCCGGCATGCGGCCAGTGCTTCAGGCAGCATCAGCGCCGTAGTGCCGAACGCGGCCGCCCTCAGCAGGTCTCTGCGCGAGACATGCATTTACTCCGCCTGCTCGCGCTCGATGGCCTCGTCGGTGAGAAACTTCGCCGGAATGTTTTGCTTGATCCGTTCCGCCAGGTGGAGGATCACATCCTCGTCTGCGTAGGGCAGCTCGTCGGGCTCGCCCTCCGTGTCCGTGACCGCAAATCGGCGCCCTATCTGGACAGTCCGGGTGTAGTGCTCCAGCGCCAGAGGTCCGGCGACGAGTGGCTCCACGCCGCTGAGCTCCAGCGCGCGCCGGAGGAGGGCGATCCGCGGATCCGGAGACTCGGCTCCCAGGGATGGGTCATGTATTCCGGTCATTGAAGCAGTATAAGGGAGCCATGCGGACCGGAGCGAGGGAGCTCTGAATCCGACTATGGGGTTGCCTTCCTCGGATCATCAGCCGGGTTGACGTAAATCAGCTTCCACGGCCCAATGCCATTGAGCTGAACGATCGTCTTGCCCTGCGCCTCGGCAAAGTGACGGGTGCCCGGCTGGAGCGCGGCAAAGGTCCCGGCCGGCAGCGCCGTCATGGCAGAGCGGTCGACCTTGTCTCCCATGCCAACCTTGAACGTTCCCTGAATCACCGTGACTCGCTCTACGGCAGGGTGGGAGTGCGGCGGGATTCGATAGCCATCAGGCAATGAAAGCCGCATGGTAAACGGGCCCTGCTCCTTTGGGTTTCCCTCGAGCACCGCCGCCTGAGCGCCCGGGGGAAGCGAAGGAGGGGCCGGCTTCCAGGTAACCTGATCAGGCAACACGACGATTGCGTGCGGCTCACTTTGAGTCGGGGCGCCCTGCGCGGCGGCGATGCCGGTAAAGAGCGTAAGGCTGACAGCAACGACTATCGAGCGCATGGTGTGGTCCTGTTGTGAGGGTGGCTCAAATTTGCCGGCAGGGAGGGAGAGGCGCCAGCTACCACCAGCCCTCGGCGCCGATCCTCCTCCTCCCGCCGGAGGCCCGGACGCGGCATCTTCCTCCCATGGCAAGACAACGTGTTTCATCTCCGCCCGCCCCTCGTTGGCCTCCGGAGATTCGCCGTGCCGACCCGCTCGATCAGCTGGTTCACCTCTCCCATCTCATGGGTCAGGACCCGCGCCTGGTCCAGCCCGGCGGCGGCAATACTTCAACCAAAGAGGGCGACACGCTCCTGGTAAAGGGGAGCGGCACCGATCTTCGCACCATCACCCGTGAAGGCTTCACTCGGCTCTCCCTCTCCCGCCTGGCGGCGCTGCGGGAGGTAGAGTCGATGAGCGACACAGAGATGATGCGTTTCATGGCGAGCTGCATGCTGACCGAGGGACCGGCGCCCAGCGTGGAAACCCCACTGCACTCGCTGTTGCCCTATC
>JACCRS010000046.1 GCA_013813435.1 Gemmatimonadales bacterium | reverse complement strand
TCGTCATCCGCTCGGCGGCAATACTCGGAGTACCCGTCGAGGCCGAGGGCGCCGCCGAGATCGCCCGGAGGAGCCGCGGAACTCCGCGGGTGGCCAACCGGCTGCTCCGGCGGGTGCGCGACTATGCCGAGGTGAAGGCCGACGGCCGAATCACGGCCGCGGTGGCGGATGCGGCGCTTGGCCGGCTCAGTGTGGACGAATTCGGACTCGACGAAATGGACGCCCGGATTCTCACCATTATCATCGAGAAATTCGGCGGGGGTCCTGTGGGACTCGGCACTGTAGCCGTGGCGGTGGGAGAGGATGCAGGTACCCTGCAGGATGTATATGAGCCGTACCTCATCCAACAGGGATTCCTCGAGCGCACCCAACGAGGCCGTTGCGCCACGCCGCTGGCATACCGACGCTTTGGCCTCAAGCCACCCGCAGGGCAGGCGACCATCTTTGACGTTTGAGCCTCTGCGCACCTCGGACTTCGACTACGAACTTCCACCCGAGCTCATCGCCCAAGAACCGCTCACCGATCGAGCCGGAAGCAAGCTCCTGGTGGTCCTCAGGAACGACCGCAGGGAGGGTCCCGCTGAACGCCGGCAAATCCCCAGAACCGGTGTGCTACCGCGGCGGATCAGCCTGCTGGGAGAGCGGACACCGATCGGGGCTTCCGCCGTGGTGGACTCGACCTTTCCCGAATTTCCTTCGCTCCTTGCGCCGGGTGATCTCCTGGTCCTCAACACCACGAAGGTGCGGCATGCCCGGCTGGTGGGGCACCGCCCATCGGGGGCACCGGCCGAGGTCCTCCTGATCCACCCCAGAGCCGATGGGACCTGGATAGCTATGGGGAAGCCAGGATCGGCGCTGCGGCCCGGTAACCGAATACAGCTTGGAGCCGAGGCCTCGGTCGAGACGATCGAAGTTCTACCCGACGGAAACCGAGTGGTGCGCTTTGTCGGGGTGACGGCTGACGACGCCATCACGCGCTATGGCCGTCTGCCTCTACCTCCATACATCACCCGGCGGCCCACCGAGATCGATGAATCGCGCTATCAGACCGTCTACGCCCGCCTGGAGGGAAGCGTTGCCGCCCCTACCGCCGGCCTCCATTTCACCTCCGGTTTGCTGGATAACCTCTCCGCCTCAGGTGTGATGGTGGCAGGTCTGGATCTGCAGATCGGTCCTGGCACTTTCAAGCCCGTAGAGATCGAAGATCCTGCGCAACACCCGATGCATCCTGAGCCCTACGAGATCTCCTCACGAGTCGCGGCGCTGGTCGAGCGAGTGCGCGAGGACGGGGGCCGGGTATGGGCGGTTGGGACCACCGTGGTGCGGGCTCTGGAGAGCGCCGCACGGGAAGATGGGACCCTCAACACGGGCCACGGAGAGACCCGGCTGATGATCATGCCTGGCTTTGGTTTTCGGGTGGTGGATCGCCTGCTTACCAACTTTCACCTGCCGCGCTCTACGCTGCTGATGCTGGTGAGCGCCTTCGCGGGGCGCGAGCTCACGTTCGGCGCCTACCGCCACGCAATTGCCCAGCGCTACCGGTTCTACTCCTATGGCGATGCTATGGTGATCCTGTGACAGGCAGGCCCTGATGACCTTCTCCAATCCGGCTGGGGCAAGAGCCGCCGAGGGGGCTGCGAGTTACACCCAGGCTTTACTGCAGGTTCTCGGTACCCGGGAACCGCTCGAGGTACTCAGTGAGATGATTTCCTGGCTGGAAGAACGGATCCTAGCGCTCGATGAGACGGCTCTACGCCGCGCCGAGGCGCCGGGAAAGTGGTCGGTGGTCGAGGTCATTCAGCATCTGGCCGACTCCGATCTCGTGTTCGGCTTCCGGTTGAGAATGATCCTGACCGAGGACAAGCCGCGGCTGCAGGGCTACGATCAGGACGCTTGGGCCGCCACGTTTCACTACCGCGACGTAGAGGTCGACACGGCTATCGAGCAGCTGCGTAGCTTGCGCTCGGCGAACTTTCATGTGCTGAAGAGACTCTCGGGTGCCCAGCTGGAACGGGTCGGCCTCCACAGCGAACGCGGACCGGAAAGCGCCGGGTTTCTTCTGCGGCTGATGGCGGCGCACGATCTGGTGCACCGGCGGCAGATCGATCGCATTCTTTCCGCATCGGGGTCGCCGGGATGATCCAGGGCGCCTGATGTTCGAATTTCGGGTCCAGCGCACCGTTGGGCCGTCTCGGGCCGGTGTGCTCACACTTCCTCACGGCGAGGTAGAAACTCCGGCGTTCATGCCGGTCGGCACCCACGCGGTGGTGCGCGGCCTCAGCGCCAACGACGTGCGTCGTACCGGCGCCCAGATCATTCTCAGCAATACTTACCACCTGCACCTCCGGCCCGGCGAGGAGGTTATTGGGCAAATGGGGGGGCTACATCGCTTCACCACCTGGGGCGGCCCGATGCTGACCGATTCGGGCGGGTTCCAGGTGTTCTCTCTGCAGGGCCTGCGCAGCATCACCGAGCACGGGGTCGAGTTCCAGAGTCATATCGACGGGACTACGCGGATGCTGACGCCCGAGCTTGCCATGGAGATTCAGTGGCGTCTGGGGGCGGATATCGCCATGGCGTTCGACCACGTGGTGCCCGGCCAGGCGTCACCGGCAGCGGCGTGCGAGGGAATGGAGCGGACGCTGCGGTGGCTGGATCGGTGTAAGAAGGCCCACTCGGAGCTGACGGCGCGGGACAGCGGGACAGCGGGACAGCGAGAGGACACCAATCGGCTCACGGAAGAGGAGCCAGCCGACCCGCTGACCCGCTTACCCGCCGCGCCGCAGGCGCTCTGGCCCATCATTCAGGGCGGCATTCACGACGAGCTTCGGATGCGCTCGCTGGAGGGCACGCTGGAGCGGGGCCCGTGGACCGGCATTGCCATCGGAGGTCTGTCGGTTGGCGAGCCGAAGCCCGTCATGCACCGCATCCTGGAGCATCTGGAGCCGGGTCTGCCAGGCGATATCCCGCGTTATCTTATGGGGGTCGGATTTCCCGCTGACCTGCTCGAGGGAATCGCAAGGGGCGTGGATCTGTTCGACTGCGTTGCGGCCACACGCAACGGTCGCCACGGCACCGCGTGGCTGCCAACAGGACGGGTCAACGTAAGGGGCGCAGCGCTCAAAGGATCGGTAGAGCCACTCGACCCCAGCTGCGACTGTGAAACTTGCACCACGTATCCCCGCGGCTACCTGCGGCATCTGTTCGTGGTCGAAGACATGCTTGGCCTTAGACTCGTATCTATCCACAATGTCCGCTTCCTGGTGCGGCTCGGCGAGCAGGCCCGCGCTCACATTCTCGATGGGACGTTCGACGGCTGGAGCCGGAAATGGCTCAGCCGCCACTATGCAGGAGGAGAGTAAGACACCTGTGACCCCGTCATTTCTGGCACTCCTTGCGCAGGGGCAGAGCGGCACCGGGGGGCTCTCAATCCTCGTGCTTCAGATGGCTGCCATCGGCCTGGTGTTTTACTTCCTGATCCTCCGCCCTTCGGGGCAGGCCAGGAAACGTCACGCAGAGCTGTTGAGCAAGCTCAAGAAGGGCGACGACGTCATGACGACTGGGGGGATCGTCGGCAAGGTCAGGGACATCAGGGAAGTGGAACACGAAGGTGCCAAGGAAATGCGCGTGACCATCGAGAGCGGGACCGCCACGGTCGTCATCGAACGCTCGCGCATCGTCCGGGTGGGAAGCTCTGCGCCGGGTGCACCCGCTGCATGAGCCTGCTTCCCCTTCACCTCCTTGGTTCCCCGGCGCTCCGTCAGCACAGTGCCGAGGTAAAGTCTATCGATGACGAGATCAGGCGCCTGGTGGGCGACCTTTTCGAGACCATGGACGCGGCCAAGGGAGTCGGCCTCGCGGCCAATCAGGTGGGGATAACTCGGCGGGTGGCGGTAGTGGACGCCGAGGGCGACCGGTTCGCCATGATCGATCCTGTCATTGTGGAGACCGAAGGCCGGGCTACCGCCGAAGAAGGATGCCTCTCGATTCCGGACATCTACGGTGACGTCACTCGGCCCGAGCGGGTGGTGATGGAAGCGCTCGATGTCGATGGCGTACGCTACCGGAAAGAAGCTACCGGCCTCAAGGCTCGCGCCATTCAGCACGAATTGGATCATCTCGACGGAATCCTCTTTCTCGATCATCTCAGCCTCCTCAAGCGACAGATGCTTCTCTCGCGGTGGCGCCGGGAGCACAAGGACGACGCGGGTTACACCAAGGAGGTCCAGGCGGCATCTGCCAGGTCGGAGTGATGAGGATCGTTTTTTTCGGTACCCCAGGGTTCGCCGTTCCATCGTTGCAGGCGCTGCTACACGGACGCTTCACCGTGGCCGGCGTCATTACCCAGCCGGACAAGCCGCAAGGAAGGTCCCGCTCCGAGCTGGTCGCTCCTCCCGTCAAAGTCATTGCGCAGGCAGCCAGCATCCCGGTCCTTCAACCGGTGCGCCCGGTGGGCGACGTCTTTATCGCCAGCCTGCGGCGGCTGGAGGCGGAGCTGGGCATCGTGGTGGCGTACGGCCACATCCTGCGACCCGAGGTCCTTGCGTTGCCAGCGAGGGGGCTGATCAACGTTCATGCGTCCCTCCTACCGCGCCACCGGGGCGCGGCGCCTATTCAGCAGGCCATTCTTGCTGGCGATCGGCAGACCGGTATCACGATAATGCAGATGGAGGAAGGTCTCGACAGCGGGCCGATGTTGCACCATGTCGAGACGCCGATCGGTTCGGACGAAACAGCTGGCTCTTTAGCGGTGCGCCTGGCTGAACTTGGCGCTTCCGCCCTGATCGAGGCGCTGTCACTCGTATCCGGTGGTCTCGCCCGGCCCATACCGCAGGATGACTCGCGCGCGACCTACGCACCCAAGCTGGATCGGGAGGTCGCTCGACTTGTGTGGGAGCGTGACGCGGCAGATTTGGTACGGCAAATCCGAGCCTTCGATCCTGCGCCCGGAGCATGGGCCCACCACAATGGAAGCACGCTCAAGCTCTTCGGTGCGAGAGAAGCTTCGGGCTCGGGGGAGCCGGGCACGGTGCTGGAGGCCGGAAGCCGCCTCGTGATCGCCGCCGGCAGTGGGGCAGTAGCGGTGTCGGAAGTCCAGCCCGCTGGGAAGACGCGACTGCCGATCCAGGCC
Source organism: Gemmatimonadales bacterium (assembly GCA_013813435.1). Taxonomy (GTDB): domain Bacteria; phylum Gemmatimonadota; class Gemmatimonadetes; order Gemmatimonadales; family GWC2-71-9; genus CAVVWJ01. The sequence continues at coordinate 3,464 of JACCRS010000046.1, read as the reverse complement.
TGGGTGCGCGGGCGCGGCATAACCGCGGGCAAGCGCCTGGCATGAGACCACTGCCCAGGGTACATGCGTTTACCGACGGCGCTCTCCTGTCGGCGTCTGACTTCGGCATCCGGGCTGCTGCGATTGCGGCCGGAGGAGCGGCTGTGGCGTTGCACGCCCGCGATCGCAGCGCCACCGCGGCGAGTCTTGCCATCAGCACCCTCCGAATGGTGGCACTTGCCCGACCCCCGGAAGCCGCGGTATTCGTAAGCGGACGGCCCGACATCGCCGGTTCAACCGGTGCTCATGGCGTCCAGCTTGGTGCCGCCGACCTCACGCCGGCTGATGCTCGGCAAGTCCTGAGGCACGGCTGGATCGGACGCTCGGTTCACAGCGTCGAGGAGGCAGGCTCGGCGGTAGAGGATGGAGCCGATTTTCTGGTGGTGGGAAGTATCTACCCCACGCTCACTCACCCCGGTCGGCCGGGCGGCGGGCCGGAGCTCGTAAGGGATACGGCCAAATTGGGTTTGCCAGTTATCGCAATCGGAGGCGTAACGCCAGAGCGCGTCGGGGAGTTGAAGGCTGCCGGTGCCTACGGCGTCGCGGCCATTCGCTCACTCTGGTTAGCACCCGATCCTGCGGCGGCCACCTTGGCCCTGCTGGCATCATGGCTGGAGGCTACGTGAGCGAGATGGAGATTATGGTGAATGGCGAGCCGCGCCGACTGCCTGCTCCCGCCACTGTGTCAGACCTGCTCCAGCACCTTGGCCTCGACCCACGCGGCGTCGTGGTCGAGCTCAACCGCAAGATCATCCGTCGTCCTCAGCTGGGAGAGACAGTACTGTCGGACGGCGACGCTGTTGAGCTGGTGCATTTTGTAGGAGGGGGATGATGCTGGAAAAGGGTGAGCGGTAAGCGGTAAGCGGGGGAAACGCCGGCCAAAACCGGCTGGGGCCTCCCCACTCACCGCCTACGCTTATCTTTCAGTATGACCATCACCCACGCAGAACCCATCACCGACTCTCCTCTCAGCATCGGCGGCCGAAGCTTCCGATCCCGGCTCATGGTCGGGACCGGCAAATATCGGAACAACGACGAGATGGTTCGGGCCATCGAAGCCTCGGGCGCTGAGATCGTGACCGTAGCGGTACGCCGGGTGGATCTCGATCGCACCAGGGACGAAGGGATTCTCTACCACCTGAACCCGAATCAATACTTTCTTCTGGCCAACACGGCGGGATGTTATTCGGCGGATGAGGCTGTGCGCTACGCAAGACTCGCCCGCGAGGCTGGATTCAATGAGTTTATCAAGCTCGAGGTAATCGGCGACCGGGAAACTTTACTCCCCGATACCCAGGGTCTGATCGCCGCGGCTAGCGAACTCGTGGCAGAAGGCTTCGAGGTCCTGGCGTATACCAACGACGATCTGATCACCGCGTTGCGCCTGGAAGACGCCGGTTGCGCGGCAGTGATGCCGCTGGCCTCGCCGATCGGCAGCGGTCTGGGCCTGCTCAACCCCTACGGCATTCGGACAATCAAGCGTCGACTGTCGGTTCCGGTAATTGTGGACGCCGGCGTAGGCACCGCTTCGGATGCCTGTCTCACGATGGAGCAAGGGGTGGATGGCATCCTCATGAATACGGCTCTGGCCGAGGCTCGGGATCCCGTTTCCATGGCTTGCGCCATGCGCCTGGCAGTGGAAGCCGGACGTTTCGCTTTTCTGGCCGGCCGCATGCCGCGCCGGGAGGTGGCAATGCCGTCCAGCCCCGCCTCGGGGATGCTGGAATAGACAGTGCCTACGTGACCTCTGTGTTCTTTCCGTCGGTGGTGAAAGGCCCGGTGAAGCGTTCCGCTGGTCTTGATTCACGGCGAGCGGCCCTGACTATCCTGGAACAGGTGAGAGCGGGAAAGCCCTTTGACGTCGCGCTTGATGGAGCCCTTGGCACACTGGCGCCGGCTGATCGAAGGCTCGCCCACGAGCTTGCCGCGGGAGTGCTACGGCAACGGAGTGCGCTGGACTCGCGGATCTCACCGTTGGTCTCTCGGGGCTGGCCGAGCGTCGCTCCGAACATACAGGACATCCTGAGACTGGGCACCTACCAGCTCTCGGGCCTGGATCGCGTTCCCGAACACGCGGCGGTCGACACCAGTGTCACCCTGGCAAGGGAGGCGGGAGGCGCCCGGGCCGCGGCATTTGTAAACGCCGTGTTGCGTCGAGTCGCCCGCGGTGAGCCCGAGCTCGGAGATGAGTCCTCCGACCCGTCCGAGAGGCTGGCGGTCGAGCATTCCCACCCGGTCTGGCTGGTACGTCGCTGGATTCAGGCGTTCGGAATCCAGGGCACTGAGGGATTGCTCCGCTGGAACAATACCCGTCCCCGGCTCATCCTTCAGCCGGCCCGTCAAAGCCTGGAGTCGCTGGCTGGCCGCTGGCGCGCTGCGGGGTTCGAAGTAGAACCCGCGCCGCACGGCGCAGGCCTGATCACAAACGAAAGCCGTCCGGCGGATCTGCCGGGGTTTGCCGAAGGCGACTTCATCGTGCAGGACCCGGCCCAGGCGCTGCTTGCCCGGTTCGTCGAGGTACATTCACGATCGGTTGTCTACGACGTCTGCGCCGCCCCCGGCGGCAAGACCATCGCGCTGGGCCGTCTGGCCAAGACGCTGCTAGCGGGTGAGGTGAGTCCCGCACGCGCCAGGCGGCTGGGGGAAAACGTCAGACGTGCGGGATCTGGACGAGAGTGGGTCGTGGTCGCTGACGGAAGGTTTCCCCCGGTGCGGCAGGCGGATGTAGTTCTAGTGGATGCCCCATGCCTGGGCACCGGGACGTTTGCTCGTCACCCTGACGCCAGGTGGCGAGTGACCCCGGAGGCGCTGGCTTCGCTGGAAAAGCTTCAAGGTCAGCTCCTGACTCAGGCCGCAACCGTCGTACCCACCGGAGGGCTACTGGTTTACTCGACCTGCTCGCTCGAGCCGGAAGAGAATCGGACCCGGGTAGATCGTTTTCTTTCCGGTCACCCGGACTTTCAGCGTGAACGCTCGAACACTGTTTCTGCCGACCTTCTGACGGCCGATGGAGATCTGAGCACCATCCCTCAGCAGCATGGGATGGACGGCGCTTATGCAGCACGTCTCCGGCGGACCAGATGAGAGCGCGCCGGCACACCTCCTCCGGTGTTCCTCTCCTCGAGTCTGCTGCGTGGCGCGCGTTCCTGCGGGATATCGGACTCATCGCTCTGACTTTCGTGGTTGGCTACGGAATCTCAGTCCTGTGGCTCTCGCCCGGTACAGTTTTCACCAAGGACCATTCCCTTCCCCGGGTGCTGGAAATGGGCCAGGCTGAGGCACGACGTTCGCTTACCGGGCTCGGCTTCAGGCCTCGCCTGGATGGTGAGCGGCACAGCGATGCTTTTCCCCGAGGCACGGTCATCTGGCAAGACCCTCCAGAGGGAACCGTGCTGCCCCCTAATAGCGTGGTGCAGTTGATAGTC
>JACCRS010000024.1 GCA_013813435.1 Gemmatimonadales bacterium | reverse complement strand
GTGTAACCTCTCTCGTCGCCGCGTAGAACGTGGAGCTATCGGGGGCGTTGAGCGGTGCCCCGGCCCGGAACCGCTTTACCAGATCTGGGTTGGCCAGGAACTGGGCGGCGAAAGACACCAGGTCGGTTTCTCTAACCCGAGTGTGTCACCGCCCACAGCACAGCCTGCCCCGGCAAAGCCGGCGCCTCAATCTGCCGCCTTACCCTCCGACCCCACTGGCACCGATTGGTTGTTGCTGATTCTTCCGGGTGTCATCTGGGGAGCTTCGTTCCTCTTTATCGCCGAGGGACTGCGTGCGATGGGCCCTAACGGTGTCACCTTCATGCGGATCCTGGTTGGCTTTGCGACGCTGACAGTGCTTCCGGCGGCACGCCGGCCTATGGCAGGATCCGAGTGGGGCGGGGTGGTGCTGCTGGGGGTGCTGTGGATGGCCTTTCCTCTCAGCATGTTTCCCTTCGCTGAGCAGCGCGTCTCTTCGGCGCTGACGGGAATGCTGAATGGAGCGGTGCCTTTGTTCGCCGCCATCGTAGCTGCCGCGCTGGCCCGGCGAGTGCCTTCACCAGGTGTCACGGTGGGACTGGCGGTCGGACTGGCTGGCGCCGTGCTGATGGCCTGGCCCACCATCCATGAGGGTAGCAACAGCGTCACCGGCGTCCTCCTGATCCTGGCGGCGCTGGTCTCCTACGGCTTTGCGATCAACCTCGCACGCCCCCTGCAAATGCGAAACGGCGCTCTGCCGGTCATCTGGCGAGCGCAGGCGGTTGCGCTGGTTCTTACGGCGCCGTTGGGCCTTCCTGAGCTGCTGGCGGCGCGATGGTCGGCGGGTCCGCTGCTCTCGATGCTCGCCCTGGGAGCTCTGGGAACGGGAGTGGCGTACGTATTGATCACGATTGCGGCCGGCCGGATGGGCTCGACCCGAGCCTCGGCAACAGCCTTCCTCATCCCGGCTGTGGCGCTGGTGCTGGGGATTGTAGTGCGGGGTGAGCATGTGGCACTGCTGTCGGTACTCGGAGCCGCGGTCTGCGTGGCGGGTGCCTGGCTTATGCGTCGCGCAAGCGCTTAGGCAATGGAGCCATCGTATTTACCCGGAGTGCTCACCAGTGGCAGCGATCATCTGCTCCAGCTCGTCTGGCCCGCGCCTGCGACATTCACGTTTGAGGCCATCGATCTCGGTAGCAAGGAACTTACCGAGGGAGCCGTCCGTATCCACCTCGAAGGCAGGCAGGTCTTTCTTGGCTGCGGTATTGGAGTAGAGCGCAATCACAGCACGTTGGTCGAACTGGTAGAACGAGTACGCCGGATAGCGACCGAATAACCAAATGTCTGCCGGCTTGCCGTATTCCCTGGCCAGGCGGGCGCAATACTTGTACGCGTCAGCCACCAGCGTGGGAGTCAGGGGGCCATCCTCGAACCGCCTGGACAGTGAGAACATGAGTTCGTGGTTCTCCAGATCAGGGAGGAAAATCTCCATGGTCGTACCGTCGCGACCGAGGAAAACCTTGACTGCGGCATCATGATTCTCACGCCAGCGTCGCGAGTGGATAAAGTAGAGGACCATCCGAGTGGAAGAGCCTATCAGGTCCTCGAAAGTCTGGTAGAATCCGGCAAAGGGTCCCACTCGCAGGATACCGCTGGGTCCGTTGGTCATCGGGTTCTCGGGGTCGGCGGCCTTGCCATCCCTCAAGATGCCAACTCTCCACCTGGGCGGGCAAGCAGGTTTGAACCGGAGGCCTCTCTCGCCAGTTCGGCGTTCGAGCGCTAAGTTCCATCCCTCCCACCTCGCGAGGTATTCCATGCAGCTCTCACGGCATCTGGTGCGCTACGCACTCCTGAGCCTGCTCCTGGCTGCGTGTGCGAACGAGGCAACAGCACCCGCCACCCCAGTCCTGGCCCTGAGCTCCACAGCAGGCGTCTACTCCATACGGTTCATCGACGGCCGTAACCTGCCGGTGGTCGTGTGCTCAGGGGACAAGGTCACCTCGGGTTCCCTCCGCCTTCGTTCAGACAAGACGTTTCTGGCCTCCGTGACGTTCAAATCCCTATCGGCGCCCACTTCCCAGACCTTCCAGGAAAGAGGCACCTATAGTCGCCCGAGTGGTACCAGCAGACTCGACTTTTTGTCGACATCTCGCCCCGGCACCACCGGGAAGGGAAGCATTTTGAGCGACGGGTCTATCCGGGTCACATACCCGGTCTCGGGGAGACCCACCACGCCAAGCTCATCCGGCGCCCATAAGCTGGTGACACTCCCGGGCTCACTTGCTGGAAGCTGTGGGCCCGCTTATTTTACTGCGCTACATTGGATTACGACGCGCACTTCGTTCAAAGGACCTCAGGCGGCATGAGCTTCGATAAGCAGGCGGTTACGTCCAAGCACCAAGCCCACGAAAGCGACACCGGCTCGACCAAAGTGCAGGTTGCGCTGCTCACCGAGCGAATCAACTCCCTCACCGATCATTTTCGGACCCACTCCAAGGACCATCACAGCCGCCGCGGTTTGCTGAAGATGGTCGGGACCCGCCGCCGGCTGCTCACTTATCTCAAGCGAAGCGATCTGCCGACGTACCGAGCCCTCATCGAACAGCTTGGCCTTCGGCACTAATCGCCGTGCACCGCAGGGGGCGTCCTGAGCGATCATCGGGACGCCCCTTCTGTATTGGAGGGTCCAGGGTCTAGGGTCGAGGGTCTACCACCTACGGTGACCACTCACGAGACCTTGACCCTTGACTCTAGACCCTAAACTCGCAGCAAAGACGCCATTCACAAGAGAGAGAGAAAGCAGTGACTGTACAGAAGATTGAAACCGAGTTCGCCGGCCGTCAGCTGGTCCTCGAAGCCGGCCGCATGGCGACGCAAGCCTCCGGTTCGGTCACCGTCCGCTTCGGCGACACGATGGTGCTGGCCGCAGTGACCGCCTCGCCCAACGTCTCCACCCTCCCGTTCTTTCCCCTCACTGTCGAATACCGCGAAAAGACCTACGCTGCCGGAAAAATTCCCGGAGGGTTCCTCAAGCGTGAGGGTCGTCCGTCCGACAAGGAAATCCTGGCTAGCCGTCTGATCGACCGGTCGATCCGGCCCCTGTTTCCGGATGGGTTCAAGAATGAGGTGCAGGTCTTCGTGACGGTTCTCTCCGCGGATCAGGAGAACGATGCCGATGTCCTGGGCGTGGTTGCGGCGGCGGCGGCACTGGGCCTCTCAGCGGTTCCATGGAACGGTCCTCTGGCCGCGGTGCGAGTCGGGCGAGTGGAGGGCAACTGGATTTTGAACCCAACCTTCCAGCAACTCGAGTTTTCCAGCGTGGACCTGGTAGTGAGCGGGTCGGCAGACTCGATCGTCATGGTCGAGGGCGGCTCACTGGAGATCTCCGAGGCGGAGATCATCGAGGCGTTGAAGGTGGCTCAAAAGGGAATTCGAGAGCTTCTCGGCTTGCAGAAGAAACTCATGGACAAGGCCGGCTCCAGTCAGAAGATGAAGTGGTCTAGAGCGGAGCCCGATCAGGCGCTGCTGACCAAGGTCCGGAAACTGGCAGAGGACTCCATGGCGCAGGCTATCAACGCCAAGGAGAAGGCCGGACGGTCCTCCGGGGTCAAGGCGGTGAAAGAGCAGATCCTTCAAACACTGCTGGCCGAGCACGCCGATCGCGGCCGCGATATCAATGAGGAGTTGGAGGAAATCGAGTATCGGGTCATGCGGAAGCAGGTCCTGGACCGGTCCGAGCGGGTCGATGGCCGGGACCTGGAGACCATCCGTCCGATATCGGTGGAGACGGGGATGCTTCCGCGCACCCATGGCTCGGCGCTCTTTACCCGGGGGCAGACCCAGGCACTCGTCTCCGTTACGCTCGGAACCTCGGATGACGAGCAGAGAATCGACAGCATCGACGTGGCCGGCGAGACCACCAAGTCGTTCATGCTGCACTACAACTTTCCGCCCTACGCCACGGGCGAAGTCAAGATGATGCGTGGTACCAGCCGGCGGGAGATCGGACATGGGGCGCTGGCCGAGCGGGCACTGCAGCCATTGCTGCCGCACTACGAGGACTTCCCGTACACGCTCCGGGTCGTCTCCGAGATTCTGGAGTCGAACGGCTCATCCTCCATGGCCAGCGTCTGCGGTGGCTCACTGGCGCTGATGGATGCGGGTGTGCCGATGAAGGCGCCCTGTGCCGGCGTTGCCATGGGGCTGATCAAGGAGGGCGACAAGGTCGCCATCCTCACGGATATTCTAGGCTCGGAGGATCACCTTGGCGACATGGACTTCAAGGTCGCCGGCACTGAAAAGGGTATCACTTCAATCCAGATGGACATCAAGATCATGGGCCTCGAGCTCAAGATCATGGAGCAGGCCCTGGAGCGCGCACGCAAAGGCCGGCTGCACATTCTGAAGGAGATGGCAAAGGCGCTGCCAGCTGCGCGCACCGACCTCTCGCGCTACGCTCCGCGCATTTTCACCATGCAGATCAAGCCGGACAAGATCGGCGATGTCATCGGCCCCAAGGGCAAGACCATTCGGGGCATCCAGGATGCCACCGGCGCCAAGATCAGCATCGAGGACACTGGCGTCGTCACCATCTCCGCCGTGGGCGGTGAGGCGGGCGAGAAGGCCAGAGCCATGGTGGCCGCCATTACCACCGAGCCTGAAGTAGGCCGGACGTACGAAGGGCCGGTCAAGAGCACCACGGCATTCGGCGCGTTCGTCGAGATACTGCCCGGCGTTGAGGGTTTGCTCCACATCAGCGAACTGCAGCACGGCCGCACCGAAAAAACCGAGGACGTGGTCAAGAAGGGCGACATCGTCCAGGTCAAGCTGCTCGAGGTGGACGACCGCGGTCGCATGAAGCTTTCCCGGAAGGCGCTCCTGCCCAGGGAATAGCCCTTCGTGGAAACAGTTCAACTCGACGAGGGGTTGCGCCGGACCACTGCGCCGAACGGCCTGGTCGTTCTCACTGAGACGCTGCCGGGTGTGCGTTCGGCCGCGGTGGGCATATATGTGCGCACCGCCAGCGCGCACGAGCCTCGAAGCCAGCTGGGTATCTCGCATCTCCTAGAGCACATGGTGTTCAAGGGCACCGAGCGCCGGACCGCTCAGCAGCTAGCGCTGGAGCTCGAAATCCGGGGCGGTGGCCTCGACGCGTTTACCGGCCGCGACTACACCAGCTACCAGGCCCATGTGCTCGACGCCGATCTTCCCTTGGCGGTCGAGATCCTGACCGACCTGGTTCGTCGGCCGGTGCTCCGGGAAAGCGACCTGGAGCCGGAGCGCAACGTCATCCTGGAAGAGATCAACGGAGTCGCTGACACGCCGGACGACCTGGTCTTCGAGCTCCACGCCGAGGCGCTCTGGCCGGACCATCCCTACGGTTACTCCATTCTTGGCACCGCCCAGTCGCTGCAGGCACTCTCGGCGCAGGATCTCAAGGCATTGCACCGCGAGGGTTATTACCGGGGAAACTGCGTGATCGCGGCCGCGGGACATGTGGACCACGAACAGCTTCTCACCGGGTTAGAGCGGGAGGGCTGGTTCGACGGCGGCACTCGCGAGCCTCCGCGCCCAGGAATTGTCTCGGCACCAGCAGTTCGCGGCGCCAGCCGCGCGGAGAGTCGCGAGACGGCGCAGACCCACATCGTATTCGGGACCGACACCTTCCCGCTGCGAGACCGACGCCGCTTTGCGTTGTCCATACTCACAAACGTCTTCGGCGGCGGAATGTCGAGCCGGCTCTTTCAGCGAGTCCGAGAAGAGCTGGGCCTGGCCTACGCTATCTTCGCCTACAAACATTTTTATCAGGGGTCGGGCCAGCTGGGAGTATATGTCGGTACCCAGCCGTCAACCGCAGACCAGGCGGTCGACGCCATCAACGCCGAGTACTCCCGGCTGGCTCGTGAGGGGCTCCCGATGTCCGAGCTGGCCAACGGCAAGCAACAGCTGAAGGGCCAGGTCATGCTTTCGCTGGAGAGCCCGGCCGCCCGTATGGGCCGGCTGGCTGGCTTCGTCCTGCATGACGACAGGTATCGTCCGCTCGACGAGATGCTGGCCGAGATCGACAGCGTAAGCTCTGAGGACGTTGCGGCCGTGGCGGCGGAGTTTTTCACCCCCGAGCGGCAGACGGTGGTGCGATTGGGGCCAAACAAAAAAGGCCTGAGCGGGAACCGAAAAGCGTAAGCGGGAACATCACACCGTAGCCGGGGAAAAAACTGTCCCGAGCAAAATGTAGGACCTCGCCTGGCGGTTCTGGATGAGGAGGCTTGGCAGACCCGTTTACGCTGTTCTTTTCCCGCTCACGCTGTTCTTTTCCCGCTCACGCTTTCACTGAAGCCGTCAGCCACGAGGAGCTATGAAGATCGGCGTCCCGAAGGAGATCAAGACC
>JACCRS010000016.1 GCA_013813435.1 Gemmatimonadales bacterium | reverse complement strand
GAAGACGACGCTCAAGGCGGAGATTAACCAGGAGGCCTGGGAGTCGCTGCACAGCGATACGTCGCGGCCGTTCGACAAGCCGATGTCAGGGAGGATAGCGGTCAAGGTGATCAATCACCTGGGGGATGAGGTTATGAAGGTGTTCCGGGTTTGATTGCATGGATTTTCTCATCGCGGATACGTTCACCGACAGTCTCGTCCGGCTCACCGGCGACGAACAGAAGGCCGTCAAGATGACGGCCTTTGATCTTCAGATGAATCCGGCCGCGCCCGGGCTGTCGTTTCACAAGCTGGACCGTGCCCGTGACAAGAGGTTCTGGTCCCTTAGAGTGAGCCGGGATGTCCGCATCATCGTTCATCGCACTGAGGGCTCTCTCCTTCTCTGCTACGTCGGCCACCACGACAAAGCCTATGACTGGGCTGAACGCCGCAAGCTGGAGGTCCACCCTAAGACCGGTGCGGCCCAGCTGGTGGAAATCCGAGAAACCGTCGTCGAGATCCCAATTCCTATCTCTGTTCCCTCGGCACGGCCTTTACCCTCCGCTCCTGATCGCCGGGGAGCAGTGTCCGTCTTCAATGGGCCGCAGCCGGATGTTCGGGTCGTGGAATCACCGGATGCCGAGGCTGAGGTCATCGCTGCATGGCTCCGGCAGCGCACCGGAGAGGGTATCGCACCCGAGGAAATCGGCGTCTTCGTGAGGTCGGAAGATCAGCTGGGTCGAGCTAAGAGAGCGGTCAGCCGCGCGGGCCTCGAAGTGACCGTGCCTGCGGCGGGCGCCGATGCGGAACCCGGGGAGGTAGCTTTGATGCCCATGCATCAGGCGAAGGGGCTCGAGTTCAAGGCCGTGGTCGTCGCGGCCTGCGATGACGACGTTCTGCCGCTTCAATCCAGAATCGAGTCGGTCACCGACGATTCGGATCTGGAAGATGTCTACAATACCGAACGTCAGCTCCTGTATGTGGCCTGTACCCGGGCGCGGGATCATTTGCTGGTGACGGCGGTTCAGCCCGGCTCCGAGTTTCTGGCCGATCTCGATTCTACGGATCGCTGAACGACACTGGTGAGGGAGATCGGGGCGCGGCTGCGGGAGCAGATCGAGCGCGCGGACAACGGAGAGGACGGAGAAGCCGGAGAAGACGGAGAGGATGGGCACACACAATGGGAAGGGAGCGTCATACCGGCACGGAGCGATCCATTCCCATCCGTGCTGATCCGTGGCTAAGCTTTTTCCTCTGTCGGCCGCCTCGGTTCGCATCTGCTGCGTCGCATCGGCCTCCTGCGCCTAGTAGTTGACGGGTAACGGCGGGATTGCTTCGGCGCTGCGCGCCTCGCAATGACTCGGGTTCGTGATCTGCTGGATTGCTTCGGGTGCCTCGCACCCTCGCAATGACTGCAGGTTATAATCACCGCATGTCAGCAGCCGAGCAGGTGGCACGCCTGCGCGAGCAGATTGAGCGCGCCAATAACGCCTATTACATCCTCGACGCGCCCGAGATCTCGGACGCGGAGTACGATCGCCTCTTCCGCGAGCTGCAGGCGCTCGAGTCCGCCCATCCCGAGCTCCAGTCTCCCGACAGCCCTACCCAGCGGGTCGGCGCCATCGCCACCGGAGCCTTACCGAAGCACACCCACAAGCGTCCGATGTTCTCGCTCGCCAACGCCTTCAGCGCCGATGAGCTGAGCGCCTGGGAAGAGCGCAACGCTCGGCTCACACCGGAGGTCCGCACCGCCGGCTACACCACCGAAGTGAAGATCGACGGCGCCGCGGTGAGCCTGACCTACGAGAAGGGTCGCCTCGTCGTGGGCGCGACGCGGGGCAATGGGATAATAGGTGAGGACGTCACACCTAACCTGAAGACACTCCACGACATACCGCTGTCACTTAAAGGCAAGGATCACCCCTTTCTGATGGAGATCCGGGGCGAGGTGTACTTCCCCTTCGCCAGCTTTACCCGGACCAACAAGGAAAGAGAGGAGCAAGGCGAGACACTCTTCGCCAACCCCCGCAACGCCACCGCCGGCGCGCTGCGGCAGCTCGATCCCGCCATCACCCGCCGCCGCCGGCTGGGCATGTTCGCCTACGCCGTCGAAGTGATCGAGGGACGGCTCGACGCACGCACTCAATCCGAAATTCTCGACCTGCTGGTGAGCTGGGGCTTCAAGGTCCAGACGGATCGCAGGCGCTTCGATTCACTGGACGAGGTGCAGAAACACGTCGACAGCTACGAGACGCTGATCCCCACTCTGCCCTTCCAGGCCGACGGCGTGGTGATCAAGATCGACCGCCTCTCGCTCCACACCGAGCTCGGCGTGATCGGGGGGCGCGAGCCGCGCTGGGCCATCGCCCGGAAGTTCGCGCCCGAAGTCGCGGAGACCGAGCTGCTCGACATCCAGGTGAACGTGGGCCGCACCGGCGCGCTCAACCCCTGGGCGGTGCTGAAGCCGGTGCAGATCACCGGCGTGACGGTGACCAGCGCCACGCTCCACAACGAGGACTTGATCGCCACCAAGGACATCCGCATTGGCGATAGGGTCGAGGTGATCCGCGCGGGCGAGGTGATTCCCCAGATCGTGCGGCCCATCATCCAGCCGGGCGTGGAGCGCAACGAGCCCTGGCAGATGCCGGCCCAGTGTCCCCGCTGCGGTACGCCGGTGGAACGCATAACCGGCGAGGCGATGCGCTTTTGCCCCAACGTCTCCTGCCCCGGCCGAGTGCTGGAGAGCATCGTCCACTTCGCCTCGCGCGACGCGATGGACATCCGGGGGTTGGGCTACGAGCGGGTGCGCCAGCTGCTCGACACCGGGTTGATCCGAACCATCGCCGACCTCTACCCGATTACCTCGGAACAGCTGGTGAAGCTGGAGCGCTACGCCAAACAGTCGGCCGATCAGCTGGTGGCCGCGATCGCTGACTCCAGGACCCGCCCGCTCTCGCTGTTGCTCTTCGGCCTCGGCATCCCCCACGTGGGCAAAACCGTCGCGGTGCTGCTGGCCCGCCGGTTCGGCCAGCTCGATGCCTTGGCCGGCGCCGCCCGGGCGCACGGGCTCGGCGGACTCCCCGGCGTAGGACCGGTAATCGCCGAAGCGGTTTTGGCGTTCTTCAAAGAGCCCCGAAACCAGGCGGTGGTGGAGGAGCTGAAGGCCGCCGGCGTCAATCAGGTCGAGCCCAATGCCGCCAACGCCGACGGAGTGCTGGCGGGAAAGATCTACGTGATCACCGGGACGCTGCCCACGCT
>JACCRS010000013.1 GCA_013813435.1 Gemmatimonadales bacterium | reverse complement strand
CCAGCAATACCAGAAACTCGCCGACAAAGCCGTTGAGACCGGGCAATCCGATGGACGAGAGTGCCACCACAGTCAGAATGAGGCTAAAGATTGGCACCACCCGGGCGATGCCACCGTATGCCTCGATCAAGCGGGTGTGGCGACGCTCGTAGATCATGCCGATGAGCAGAAACAGGGCCCCGGTGGATATGCCATGGCTGATCATTACCATTAGAGCGCCCTGCACGCTTATTACTGTGGCACCCCAGATTCCCAGCATCACGAAGCCGAGATGGCTTACCGACGAGTAAGCCACCAGCTTCTTGATGTCCGGCTGCACCATGGCCACGAGCGCACCGTAGATGATGCCGATCACGGCCAGCACGACCATCAGGTTGCTTACCACCGGCGAGAACGCTACCTCGGGAAAGAACGGAACCGCAAACCGGAGGAAGCCGTAGGTGCCGATCTTGAGCATGACGGCAGCCAGTAGCACGCTGCCCGCGGTTGGAGCTTCGACGTGGGCGTCGGGCAGCCAGGTGTGCAGCGGAAAGATCGGCACCTTGATGGCAAAGGCGAGGGCGAAGGCCGCAAACAGCCATGGCGCCGAGGCACCGATAGTGCCGGCGTTTTCCAGCAGGTGCGCGTAGGCGAACGACAGAGTACCGGTGGTGGCGGCGATCTCCCAGGCCATGACCACGATGGCCACCAGCATGAGGAGGGACCCGGCCATGGTGTAGATGAAGAACTTGATGGCCGCGTAGAGGCGGTTGGCCCCACCCCAGATCCCGATGATGAAATACATCGGAATCAGCATCAGCTCGAAGAACACGTAGAAGACGAATAGGTCGAGGGCGATAAAGACCCCGATCAGCCCGGTGAGCAAGGTGAGCATCAGGGCATAGAACCCGCGTTCCTTGCGTTCCACCTGGCGCCAGCTGGCCAGCACGCTGAGCGGCATGATCGCCGTGGTCAGGAGGACCATGAAGAGCGAGATTCCGTCGATGCCTACGCGGTAGCTGATTCCCCAGCGCGGAATCCAGGGAGCGCTGGATACGAGCTGCATGCCGCCGTCGGAAGGGTCGAACGCCCACCAGAGCCCCGCCGACAGCAGGAACACCAGAGAGGATACCACGAGCGCCATGCGTTTGGCGCTGCGCTCGTCGCCCAGAAGAACCGGCACCGCTCCCGCCAGCGGCAGCAGTACCAGCGCGTGCAGTATCCACTGCCCGTAGTGAATCGACGCCAGGAAATCGGTCATCGCGCGATCACCCGACCATGGAGTGCAGGATCCATAGCGCACCGGCCAGGAAGAGCACGACGTAAACGCCCACTTGCCCCGTCTGGAGCTGGCTTCCCAGCCAGCCGAGACCCCGCGACAGCCTGGCGGTCCCGTTCACTGCGGCACCATCTACCACTCCCTGGTCCACAACTCTCCACAGCACGGTCCGGGAGAGCCAGAGCAGCGGCCGCACGATGAGGGCATCATAAATCTCATCAACGTAGTACTTCCGGCTGAGCACCCGGGCGAATCCGGTGTCTTCCGGCGTGGTGGCGGCGGGGGGAGTGTGCCGCCTGAGCGTGGCCCGATACCCGGCGAAGAGTCCCAGCACTCCCACCAGCACTGCACCGCCGACGAGGAAGAGCTCGGTACGGCCGTGGGGCATCTCCAGCCCGAAGAATTGGTGCGCGGGCGCGGTAACTGGCTCGAGCCAGTGCTCCAGAAGAGCACCCCCGCCGAAGAACGGCGGCAGGTTGATGAACCCCCCGACGGCGCTCAACACGCCCAAAGCGAGGAGCGGGCCGGTCATGATCGTCGGGGCGTCATGCAGATGATGCCGTTCCTGTTCCCCGGTACGATTGTCGCCCAGAAACGTCATGGTGAGAAGACGCGCCATGTAGAACGCCGTGAGCAGCGCCGCAACGATCCCCATGCCATAGAAGAGGTAGTAGATCGGCCGGTCCCCGGCCCGCGCGAACGCCGCAGCCAGGATCTCATCCTTGGAAAAGAAGCCTGAGAACGGCGGAACTCCGGCAATCGCCAGGGTTGCGATCAGCATCAGCCAAAACGTGGCCGGCATGTACTGCTTGAGGCCGCCCATGTTCCTCATGTCCTGAGCGTCCGCATGGGAGTGGGTGGCATGGTAGGCATGATGCATGGCATGGATGACGCTGCCGGCGCCAAGGAAGAGCAATGCCTTGAAG
>JACCRS010000233.1 GCA_013813435.1 Gemmatimonadales bacterium | reverse complement strand
AACCCGGTACCCGATGTCACGGTAACCTGGTCGGTGATCGCGGGGGGCGGATCGGTCAGCGCCAGCTCGATAACTGACGGCGGCGGGATCGCCACGACTCCGTTCACTCTCGGTCCCGCTGTCGGGGCGCAGCAGGTCGAAGCCCAGGTTCCAGGACTTCTCAACTCCCCCGTGGTGTTTACGGCGACTGCCGCGGAGGAGCCTCAGGGATCGGAACTCACCGTGGTGGGCGGGGGGAACAACGTCGCTGAGCGATTCAGCTCCGATCTCTGGGTGCACGGCAACTACGCCTACACCGGTACCTGGGGGCGGCGGCAGGCAGAGGGCGACAGACTCAATGTGTGGTCTCTCAATGCGGGGGGGTCGCCAAACCTGGTCGGATCGGTCACCATCCCCGGTGTAGGCACCGTGAGCGACGTACAGGTCAGCGAGGACGGGCAGCTGCTGGTGCTCAGCGGCGAGAGCGGTCCGCAGGGTGGAATCTTTTTCTATGGACTAAGCAACCCGGCGGCACCCTCCTTCCTCGGATCTGTCCTGGTAGGCGAAGCCGGGGTGCACACTGTCACTCTCTCCACTATTAATGGCCGCCGTTATGCCTTCGCCGCCCGGAACCCAGGACCTCCGGGGGATCCTGCCGACGACCCTGCGCTCCTGATCTATGATGTGACCGATCCCGAGGCGCCCGCTCTCGTCCACACCGAGCTGTTCCCCGAGCGTGATTATGGCATCCACGACACCTACGTACGGGATGGCATCGCATTCGCCTTCGCGTGGGACGATCCCGGCCTGGTCATATACGATGTGGGGAATGGCATCGGGGGAGGGTCGCCCGCGGCCCCGGCAGAGATGAGCCGGCTGGTGACCTCGGCCAACGGAATTTGCTGCGGCCCGTCGGTTCACAACGGGTGGTGGTTCCATAATCCGGTAACCGGCGAACGACGGTATCTGTTCGTGGGACAGGAGGGCGCGGCTACCATCGGATCCCAGTCGAGCGGCGACATCCACGTGGTGGATGTGTCCGACCTGACCAACCCCACCGAGGTCGCGTTCTTTCATCTGAACGGCGCCGGCACTCATAACTTCTGGATGGACGAGGAGCGGCAGATTCTGTACGCCGCATATTACAACGGGGGAGTCATTGCGCTTGACGTGTCGGGCACCCTGAGCGGAAACCTCGCCGACCGGCTGATATCTCAGGTCAAGCCCGGCGGCGAGGGAAATACCTACACCTGGGGCGTACAGCTGGCCAACGGATTTCTCTACGCGATCGATATGCTGAGCGGGTTTTGGCAGCTGACAACCGAGTAGGAACGAGGGAAGGAGGGGACGTGGGAAAGCAGGAGCGACTGAAGCACCCTAACGTCCCTGGCTCGTGCGTTCCGTGCCTTCCCTCGTTCCCACGTTCCCCCGTTCCGTCCACACGTTGTTCTCCCGCCGTACGTCCGGGTAGAGCTTCTGGGGATCGACCGTCACCCTGACCACCTTCTTCGCTCCGGGCACCAACAGATTGTAGCGGTTTCCTCCATACCAGACTTCCACCGGCAATCTCAGTCGCCGGGTAGTGCCGTCGTCCATTACCAGCTCCAGCTCCACCGGCATGGGCATGGAGGCCGCATTGCGCAGGTAAACTCGCGAGTTGATGCTCCCGGAATCAGATGCCACCGAATCGACCGCCTGGTCGAGCGTCTCCGTGGTGTAGAACCAGGAGCGCCAGAACCAGCTCAGGTCTTCACCCACACCGTCTTCCATGCTGCGAAAGAAGTCGGCGGGAGTGGGGTGCTTGTAAGCCCAGCGCTGTATGTACCGCCTGAACGCCGGATCGAACCGCTCCGGACCGACGATATGGTCGCGTAGCAGGATCAGACCCAGTCCCGGTTTGGTATAGGCTGTGACGCTGAGGCTTCCATAGATCCGGTCGGAGGGCGTCATGACCGACTCCTCCTTGCCGGAGAGTGCGTGGGGAATGTAGATGCCGGGGTTGCCCCGCCGGTTGTACTCACCGGGAAATTTCTTATTCCAGTTGTACCGGTTCATGAAGGTGTTGATGCCTTCATCCATCCAGGCGTACAGCCGCTCGTTGTTTCCCACGATCATGGGAAACCAGGTGTGCCCGATCTCATGATCGGTGACACTGAAAAGGGCTGCGGCATCGGTTCGGTTGTGGCAGAAAACGATCATGGGATACTCCATCCCGCCCTCGATGCCGTTGACGTTGATCGCCACGGGATAGGGGTAGCGGTACCAGGAGGAGTAGTTGTCTACCGCGAACCGCACGTACTGAGTCGACTGGTTCCAGATCGGCTGCGCCGAGGGAGGGTAGAAGCTCATCGCCAGCGTCTTGCCGCCGTTTGCGCGCGCCGCATCCCACACGAAGTGTCGAGCCGCGGCCCAGGCGAAGTCGCGAACGCTGTCGGCCGTGAACCGCCAGGTGTGGGTGCCTGCCGCGGATGCAGGGCGAGAGGACGGATCGCCGATCTCGTCCATTCCACGGATGATGACCGTGGAGTCGCTCCGGCGGGCCTGGGTCAAACGAGCCCGCTGGGTGGCGGTGAGCACCTGCGCCGGATTCTGAAGCGTGCCCGTGGCTGCCACCAGCATATTGGCCGGCACCGTCAGCTGCACGTCAAAGCTGCCGTACTCCAGATAGAACTCGCCCTGACCCAGATACTGCTCGATGTTCCAGCCCCGTACGTCATCATAGACGGCCAGGCGCGGGTACCACTGGGCCACCTCGTAGACATAGCTGCTGTCAATAAGCTCGATGCCCATCCGGTTGCTGTTGGGACCGAATGGAAACGACCAGCCTATGTCGAGCACCTGGCGTCCGCGCGGCGCCAGCGGACGCGCCAGGTCCACCTTCATCAACGTCCCATTGACGAGGTACTTGAGCCTGGCGGCAGGTGCCGCCGCACGCCCACCGGCTGCAGGCGATGCCGGTTGGGAAACCCTGGTCAGGGTCACTCCGCCATCGGCCCCTCGAGTGCCGAATCGGGAATCCTGGTCGAACAACCGCGAGCCGCGGCTGGTGTTGGTGAAAAGGTTCTGGTCCAGTTGGATCCAGAGGTATAGGAGAGTATCTGGCGAGTTGTTGGTGTACGTGACGCGCTCGTCGCCAGTCACCGTCTGGGCGACCGTGTCCAGCGACGCCCGGATCACGTAATCGACACGTTGCTGCCAGTACCCTGGGCCGGGGCCGCCGGCGCCGGTCCGAACCGTGTTCGGGGTTGGCAGCTCCAGCCGGCGGAATGGCGACATGTCTCCCAGCGACCGGGTGCTGTCGTCGGGAGGCTGCGCTATCGGAGGCTGCTGCGCGACGAGCGGCGAGGCGGCCAGGATAAGAAGGCCGGTCAGGAATCGCATGAATGGTCCAAATCGGTTTCAAAAGAAAAGTGTTGTTCCGCCGCTTACCTACCACCGTTCCGCCCTCATCTGCGGCCAGCTGCTCCCGCCTGACCCGAATCCGGACGCTGCCACGCGTCGTTGGTGGGGATCGCGTCGGGAAAGGTTCCATCCGGGTTGACCGTGGCACCCACAATCGCCTTACCGGAACTATCCTCGTGCACGTACCGGTCTCCCAGGTACCAGATCTCCACCGGCAGCTTCACCAGCGCCGTAGTTCCGTCATCGAATACCAGCTGTAGCTCCACCGGCATAACCGCATCGCCCAGGTTGGCCACCGTCACCTGGGTCGGGCCGCCGGTTTCCCGCTTGACCGACTCCACCGACTGGTCGAGGGCCGCGGTTGTGTAGAAGAACCCTCGCCAGAACCAGCTCAAGTCTCGGCCCGATACTTCCTCCATGGTTCGGAAGAAGTCAGCCGGCTGAGGGTGCTTGAAGGCCCAGCGCCGGGTGTACTCCCGAAAGGCGCTGTCGAAAACGGTGGGAACCAACACCTTGTTCCGCAAGGCGAGCAGCACCACGGATGGCTTGACGTATGCCAGGCTCAAGAGGTTGCTGGTCCGATATCGGTTCGCCGGGGTCAGGATCGGCTGTGCCGTGGGGGTCTGGTCGATCCGGGCAACCAGCTGTCGCTCTCGAGCCCGCAGGGGTGCGTCGTCCCGGCGCCAGAAGCCCTCCTCCGCGAAGGTGTTGATGAAGGTGACGAACCCCTCGTCCATCCAGGCGTGCCGCCGCTCATCGGATCCCACGATCATCGGATACCAGCTGTGGCCGATCTCGTGCGTCACCACCCGGAACAGGTCCGGTCCGCTCTCCCCCCGTGCCTCCATTGCGAGCATGGGGTATTCCATGCCCGAGACTGGCCCTTCGACGGCCGAGATCTGGGGGTAGGGATAGCGAAACCACCGGGTACTGTACTCCTGGATCGAGTACCGGCTCATCCTGGCGGCTTCTTTCCAGGTGTCTATGGCGGAGGGACGGTAATAGGCCTGGACCAGGGTTCCTTGCCAAGCGGAGGCATCCCAGAGGTATTCGGGTGAGCCGGCCCAGGCGGCATCTCGCACGTTTTCCGCCCGGAAGCGCCAGGTGAGCGAGCCTTGCCTCGTAGGACGTGCAGTTTCCGAGCGAAGCTCCGGCTCGGTCAGTATTTGGACCGTCGTGTCCGACTTGATCGCCGCTGCCAGGCGCTCCCTCTGAGTTTCGGTGAGCACCTCGGCGGGGTTCAGGAGGACGCCGGTGCCGGCAACGATATAGCCGGCCGGCAGGGTGATTTCGTATTCGACGTTTCCGAACTCCAGGTAGAATTCGCCCTGGCCCAGATATTGGTCGGTATTCCAGCCGCGGATATCGTCGTAGACCGCCATCCGGGGATACCACTGCGCGATCTGGTACAAGCTCCCATCCCGGCCCATCCGGTCGGCCCCATGCTCCGGGACGTTGAACCCATAGGACAGCTCAAATGTCGCGGTCCCCGCCGGCGGAATGGGCCGCACCAGGTCCATGTACATCATGGTGTCGTCCACCCGGGTTCTGAGGGAAACGGCGGGACAGCGAGGCGGCGGGGCAGGGGAGGCGGCCGGCCGCCGGGCCCTCGCACCCCTGCGCGGTTGCACTGCCCCGCCACCCCCTCGCTCCGTTGCTCGGGGCAGGCTCCGCTGCGCCGCGGTGTCGACACACTGCGCCACCCGCTCGATCTCAAACCCACCTTTGAACCCAGCTCCGCCATAGCGACTGTCAGAGGCGAACAGCAGCGAGCCAGTGCTGCCGGGCTTGAACAGATTCTGGTCCAACTGCATCCATACATAGCGCAGAGTATCGGGGGAGTTGTTGGTATAGCGTATGGCCACTGTACCATCGATCCGCTTGGCAGCGGTGTCCAGCGCAGCTTTGATGGTGTAGTCGACCCGTTGCTGCCAGTACTCAGGACCCGGGGCTCCATCGGCGCGCCGAATCTTGTTGGCGGGAGGAAGCGGGGCAGTGCTGAAGATGCCGGTGTCGGCAACGGGCGGCTGCAGGGTAGGTAACGTGAGAGGCCGGGTGGGCTGCACCGGCGTCGGGCCCGACGGCTCCTGCGCCGCCGCCCAGGCTGGATGATGCCAGAAGAGGGGCTGGGCCAGCAGGAGAAACGTCACTACGTAATGCATGGGTCCTTCATCACTAAAGCTTCGGCAGGGTCACCCCGGTCTGCTTCTGGTACTTTCCCTTTTTGTCAGCGTAGCTGGTTTGGCAGATGTCGTCATTGTCGGCCTCGAAGAACAGGACCTGACAGATGCCCTCGTTAGCGTAGATCCTGGCTGGAAGTGGGGTTGTGTTGCTGATCTCCAGCGTTACAAAGCCTTCCCACTCAGGCTCGAACGGCGTGACATTGGTGATGATCCCGCACCGGGCGTAGGTCGATTTTCCGAGGCAGATAGTGAGGACGTTGCGGGGGATTCGGAAATACTCCACCGAGCGGGCCAGGGCAAAGCTGTTGGGAGGGACGATGCACACATCGCCGTCGAACTCTACGAAGGACCGGGCATCGAAGTTCTTGGGATCCACGATCACCGACAGAACATTGGTGAAGATCCGGAACTCGGGCGCAACCCGCATATCGTAGCCGTAGGACGACACGCCATAGGAAATGGCGCCCTCGCGCACCTGCCCATCCACGAACGGTTCGATCATGCTGTGCTCACGGGCCATGCGGCGGATCCAGCGGTCGGACTTGATGGACATGGTGTAAATGGGGCAGCAGGGCAGCGGGGCAGCGGGGCGGGGGTGCCCGGCCGCACAGCGGCGGAATATAGTAGAGATGGGAAGGCGTTTCAGGTGAAATTACATTCTCCCCGAAAACTCCCTTTACCGTTGGCCGTTGCGCCCTCGTAACTGCCCCGCTGCCCCGCTGGTTGAATCACGTACCGGAACGGGTTAATTTCGACACCACAAGTGAAATAATTCACTAAAGCGAGCCGTGGAGGCTCATGGTGCATCCCTATATCCCGCTCCTGCTCCTGCTTGCCTTCGTCATCGCCAATGCGGTCATGATGCTGGGCGTGTCCCATATCTTCTCTACCTATCGCCGGACCGCCACCAAGATCGCTCCCTATGAGTCCGGGATGCCGGTTCTGGGAGATGCGCGGGAGCGCTTTTCGGTCAAGTTCTACCTGGTGGCCATGCTGTTCATAGTATTCGACATCGAAACGGTGTTCATGATTCCATGGGCTGTGGCATTCAATCAGCTCACCGAGATGTCAGGGCTTCTGATTATCGAGATGTTCGTCTTCATCCTCGTCCTCGCGGTGGGATACGTCTATATCTGGAAGCGTGGAGCGTTGCAATGGGATTGACCAACCCCGCTGCCGGCAATGCGGAGGACGAGGTCACGACGGTTTCCGCCGTCTCGCCCAACTGGGTGACTACCCGTCTCGATTTTCTCACCAACTGGGCTCGCTCCAATTCGCTATGGCCCATGCCGTTCGGAACGGCGTGCTGCGCCATCGAGTTCATGGCTACGGCGGCCAGCCGGTTCGACCTGGCCCGCTTTGGAATGGAGCGGATGAGCTTCTCGCCTCGCCAGGCCGACGTGCTGATTT
Source organism: Gemmatimonadales bacterium (assembly GCA_013813435.1). Lineage (GTDB taxonomy): Bacteria > Gemmatimonadota > Gemmatimonadetes > Gemmatimonadales > GWC2-71-9 > CAVVWJ01. Next base: position 9,712 of record JACCRS010000233.1, on the reverse strand, counting down.
GCGCGGGACGGCTGCCGTTCAAGCTGGCGCCGGTTATCCGTCGGATCTGGGATCAAATGCCTCAACCCAAGTGGGCGATTTCCATGGGGGCCTGTGCCTCCACCGGTGGCATCTTTGACAACTACTCGATGGTGCAGGGGATCGACACCATCATTCCGGTGGATGTGTACGTTCCTGGCTGCCCTCCGCGGCCAGAGGGGCTGATGTACGGAATTCTGCTGCTCCAGAAGAAGATCAAGGGCGAAACGATCGCCGACGATACGCTGCGCGACGAGAAGCTGGTGGGTCCCTCGGGTCTCTTCCTGCCCCCCCACCGGGTCGATGAGTTGAGCGAGCCGTTCGGCAACTCGGTGCAGCAAACCCGATCCAGCTGATGCTCCCTTCACTTCCTGTAGTCACCCCTGGCGCGGCGAGGGGGCCGGAGTTCAAACGATCTCCAGCCTCTCATCGATGAGTTCCATCTCCCCATCCGTCGCCGCGCTGCGCTCCCAGTTTGGCGCGGCGATCGAGCGCCACCTGATCTCCTCCGCTCAGACCATCGTGTATGTCAGCCGGGACCGATTGCACGACGTCCTCGCCTGGCTCAAGGATAGTCCGGGCCAGGATTTCAACTATCTGACCGATGTCACGGCGGTGGATTACCGTGACCCGGAGCGCCCCCTCGAAGTGGTCTACCAGCTGCGTTCGCTGGGACGCAGGGCCGATCTTCGAATCAAGGTTGCGCTCGACAAGCGCGCGCCGCTCGAGGTGCGAACCGTGTACGACCTGTGGCGTGGGGCGGACTGGCTGGAGCGCGAGGTGTTTGACATGTTCGGCGTGAGCTTTACCGGGCACCCCGATCTGCGCCGGATCCTCATGTGGGAGACCTACGCTGAGGGCTATCCACTGCGTAAGGATTTTCCCCTCCGGGGACACTTCAGCCGAGCCGAGCAGACGCGGCAGGCTCTCGCGGCCAATCCGGAAGCGCACTACTCGCTGGAAGAGCTTTCAATGGCCGAAGCCTACGGCGAACTGCCCCAGGACATGCAGGAGCGGTTGGCGCGGGGCGAGCGGGGATTCCTCAAATGACGCTGCGTACCGTAGAGATGGCTTTGGCCACCACCGGCGTGGACGCCGCTGGACACCCGGCGCGGGTTCCCCTTGGCCTCTCCGACGAGAACGGGGCCTACCGCGAGGATCTCGGCGCCGAGCGGATGCTGGTCAACATCGGGCCCCAGCACCCGGCAACCCACGGCGTGCTCCGACTGGTGCTTGAGCTCGAAGGTGAGACCGTCAAGCGCTGCATCCCTCACATCGGCTATCTGCACTCCGGGTTTGAGAAGCTGGGCGAGTACCGGCACTACAATCAGATCATCCCCCTGACCGATCGCACCGACTACCTCTCGCCCATGGCAAACAATGTCGGCCTGGCACTGGCGGTAGAGGCGCTGATGGGCATCGAGCTCACGGAGCGCTGCAAGGTCCTGCGGGTGATCGCCTGCGAGATGAGCCGGATCATCTCGCACCTAGTCTGGTTGGGAACCACGGGTATCGATCTTGGGGCGTTTACTCCGTTCCTCTGGTCGTTCCAGGAACGTGAGCGGATCTACAATTTGCAGGAGTCATGGACCGGAGCCCGGCTCACCACCAGTCTGACACGGGTGGGTGGGCTTATGGCCGACATCCCTGAGGGGTGGGAAGCCGGCCTGCGGGAGTTCACCAGCACCTTTCCAAAGACGCTCGAGGAAGTGGACACCATGTTTACCCGGAACGCCATCTGGATCGGGCGGACCCAGGGGGTCGGGGCGCTCACTGCCGACGAAGCGATCAACTTTTCGCTGTCGGGTCCCATGCTTCGGGCCAGCGGGGTCGACTACGATGTACGCAAGGACAGGCCCTACCTGGATTACGAGACCTACGACTTCGATGTGCCGGTGGGAGAATATGGCGATATCTACGATCGTTACCGCGTCCGGCTGGAGGAAATGACCCAGTCGAACCGGATACTTGAACAGGCGCTCGATCGGCTCAGCCGGCTAAAGGGGGCGCCCATCAACGTCTCCGATCCGCGTGTGGTGCTTCCGCCCAAATCGCGCGCGATGAGCGACATGGAAGCCATGATCTTTCATTTCAAGCAGGTCATGGAAGGGATCAAGCCGCCAGCCGGCGAGGTGTACCTGGGAGTGGAAAACCCCAAGGGCGAGCTCGGTTACTACATCGTTTCGGACGGAACCAGCAAGCCGGTGCGGTGGAGAATCCGACCGCCCTCGTTCATTAACCTCGCCAGCCTGCCGACCATGTGCGAGGGTTCACTTCTGTCCGACGTCATCGCCATCAACGCCAGCGTAGACATCGTTATGGGAGAGGTGGACCGATGAGTGCGACAGCGGGACAGGGGGGCAGCGGTGCCGGCGCTGCAGCCGGCGCCCACCGAGGCATGTCGGAACACGGCTCGGCCCACGGAGGAAAGGGGACCGAGACCGCCCCCTACGAGCGTGTGTTCAAGGGCGAACGGCTGGCTCGCCTGGAGTGGCTGTTCACGAAGTACCCCACCAAACAAGCGTGTCTCCTGCCCGCGCTATGGCTGGTGCAGGAAGCGCGCGGCTGGATCTCAGAGCCCGCCATCGGCGAAGTAGCGGAGGTTCTCGATCTAACGCCGGCGTATGTGAAGGGCGTGGTGACTTTCTACACCATGTACCATACGCACCCCGTTGGGCGGCACTTCATCCAGGTCTGCACCACCTCGCCTTGCAACATCTGCGGAGCCGAGGACGTGATGAAGGCGCTACTGCGCGAGACCGGGTGCGGCGATTTGGGCGCCACCAGCCCCGACGGCAGGTTCACGGTCATCGAGGTGGAGTGTCTCGGTGCGTGCGGCTTCGCCACGCCGATTCTGGTGGACGACGATTTCATCGAGGGCGTGACGCCGGAAAAGGTGTCCGGCATCCTTCAGAGGTACCAGTAATGGGTTACCCGCATCCCAGCCACCCGAAGGAGAACCCGGTCCTGTCGAAGCACTTCGGAGATCCCGAGGCGCGGACCTACGATGGGTGGGTCAAGCGCGGCGGGTACGAGGGACTGAAAAAAATCCTGCGCCTGACGCCTGAAGCGGTGATCGAGGAGATCAAGACCTCAGGTCTACGGGGGCGGGGGGGAGCGGGATTTCCAACCGGTCTCAAGTGGTCGCTCATGCCCAAGGCAGATGGGCGGCCGCACTATCTGGTCTGTAATGCCGATGAGTCGGAGCCGGGCACGTTCAAGGACCGTGAGATCATGCGCTGGACTCCGCACGGGCTGTTGGAGGGCTGCGCCATAGCGGCGTATGCCATCGGCGCCGAGCGATGCTACATCTACATCCGCGGTGAGTTTACCGATCCCTACAAGATCATGGACCAGGCGGTGGAAGAGGCAACTGCCCGCGGCGCGCTCGGCGACAACGCATTCGGCAGCGGAAAGCGGATCGAGGTGATCCTGCACCGGGGGGCGGGGGCATATATCTGCGGTGAAGAGACGGCCATGCTGAACTCGATCGAGGGAAAGCGTGGCAATCCCCGCATCAAGCCGCCTTATCCGGCCCAGGCTGGATTGTTCGGTATGCCCACCACTATCAACAACGTGGAGACGCTGGCCGTGGTGCCTCACGTCGTCATGCGGGGTGGCGAGTGGTACAAGGGGTTGTCTCTGAGTAATCCCAAGAGCACCGGAACCAAGCTGATCTCGGTTTGCGGCCATATCCAGCGGCCGGGGAATTACGAGGTAACCATGGGCACCCCCATGAAAGAGCTCATCTACGACATGTGCGGCGGCATGCGGCCGGGCCGGACATTGAAAGCCGTCATACCCGGCGGCTCCTCGGTGCCAATCATGAGCGCGGCCGAAGCCGAGGACTGTCTCCTGGACTATGAGGGTGTCGTGGCCAAGGGCTCCATGCTGGGCTCCGCGGGAATGATCGTGATGGACGATACCACCGACATGGTCTATCAGATCTGGCGGCTGGCACGCTTCTATGCCCATGAATCCTGTGCCCAGTGCACCCAGTGCCGGGAGGGCACCGCATGGACCACCAGAATTCTGGAACGTATTCTGGCCGGCAAGGGCAAGCAGGAGCACTTCCAGCTGCTGCTCGACCTCTCGGATAACATGACGGGGAAGACTATCTGCGTGCTGAGCGATTCCTGCGCCGCCCCGATCGTGAGCGGCATCCAGAAGTTTCGCCACGAGTTCGAGGCGTATATCCAGGGCGCCCGCGAGCCGGCACTGGCAGCGGTATGAAACGTCGAGGGTCAAGGGTCTAGGGTCTAGCGCGAGATCGCCGCTTGGCCGTAGACCCTAGACTCTAGACTCTAGACGGTAATGAAATGACTGAAGAACTCGTAACCGTAACCATCGACGGCCTTCAGGTGAGTGTCCCCAAGGGCACCACCATCATCGAGGCCGCGAAGCAGGCCGGCATCCTCGTGCCGCATTACTGTTATCACCCCTCACTGCCATCGCCCGCGGTCTGCCGCATGTGCCTGGTCGAGGTGGAGAAGGCGCCCAAGCTGATGCCAGCGTGCGTCACCGCCGTAGCTGAGGGTCAGGTGGTGCGGGTCGACAGCGAGAAGGCCAAGAAGGCGCGCGAAGGTGTGCTCGAGCTCTTGCTCATCAACCATCCGCTCGACTGTCCCATCTGCGATCAGGCCGGGGAGTGCGAGCTCCAGGATTATGTCTTTCAGGAGGGCCGGGCTGGCACCCGCTATTCTGAATATGCCAAGCGGTTCAGCCCGGTAGAGGACTTCGGCCCCGACGTACTCTACGTGCCCAATCGCTGCATTCTCTGCACCCGGTGTGTGCGGTTCATGGAGGATGTGGCGGAGGATCCGGTGCTCAATGTGTCGGACCGGGGTGACCGTGCCTACATCGGTATTTCCAGCGAGCAGCTGCTGGACCATCCCTGGGCGGGCAACGTGGTGGACCTCTGTCCGGTGGGCTCGCTCATCTCGAAGGATTTCCTGCACAAGGCCCGGGCCTGGGACCTCGATAAGACGGCGAGTGTATGCCCGGGCTGTACCCAGGGGTGTAACATCACCATCGATACCCGCGATGACATCGTTGTCCGTCTCCGCCCCCGGCCGAACCTTGAGGTGAACCGTCACTTCATGTGCGATTACGGGCGGATGAATTACCGGTGGCTCAACCGCGGCGACCGGATCGAAGCGCCGTTGGTGCGAGATGGGGGACATCACGTTGCCACTGACTGGGACACGGCACTCGACCGCCTGGGGCAGTTGATCCGTGGAACCTCGGGCTCGGCGGTCATCCTGGCCACCGGCAGGGCATCGACTGAATCACTGGGGCTGGTGCGCCGCATGCTCGACCGCATCAGCGTCACCGCGGTGGTGCAGGTGCCCTCCGGCGAAGAAGCGCCGCTGGCTGCTGTGCCCAACCTGGCTTTGCGAGCCGAGCGGACGCCCAATGTGACGGGAGCCGAGCTGGTCGGCTACGGCTCGGACTGGACGGCTGGTCTGCTGGAGCTGGCCAGTGCGGGGCTAGTGATTGTCCTCGATGCCGAGCTGTCGCAGTCGGACCTCGATTTCATCGCCCAATCGCCCGCGAGCGTCGTACTACTGGGAACCATTTTCCCAGAGGAGCTTCGGAATGCCGACCTCGTCTTGCCGATCACCACGATGGCGGAGGAGAATGGCAGCTACGTCAACCGCGATCGCAGGATTCAGCGCTATAACCAGGCCAAGTCGCAGCCCGGCATGGCGCGGCCTGCCTGGTGGGTGGCGGGGGAGGCGATCGCCGGGCCGGGTCCCAGCGCCTCTGCCCCGGCCACTGCGGCGGAGGCCTTCGAGCTTCTGGGTGAGCGCTGGCCGGTATTCGCGGCCACGAGCTATGACGACATGGGCTTTACCGGACGGGTATTGATGGAACCCGCGATTGCCTCCGGCGGAAGCAAGAGCGCGAGGGTGGGTACGCTGTGACGCCCGAGACCAAGGGCTTTCTGCTACTCAGCGTCATCAAAATGCTGGCCGTGTTCACCGTTATCCTGGTGGGCGTCGCCCTCCTGACGCTGATGGAGCGGAAGGTGAGCGCTTGGATGCAGAACCGCCGAGGGCCGAACCGGGTGGGTCCCGCGGGCCTGCTTCAGCCGGCCGCCGACGGGCTCAAGAACATCTTAAAGGAAGAGACCTTCCCCGCGATGGCTAATCGTGGGCTTTTCCTGCTGGCGCCTGCGATCTCATTCATCCCGGCGCTTCTTCTCTTTGCAGTAATTCCTTTCGGCGCCCCGCTCCCAGTCGACTTTGATTTCACCCTGGGTCCGCTGGGACGCTTCATCCATCATGGCTTCATGCCGATGGTGGTGGCCGATCTTCCTATCGGCTTCCTGTTCGTGCTGGCTATCAGCTCGATGGGGGTATATGGAATAGCGCTGGCGGGTTGGTCGTCGAACAGCAAATACGCCCTGCTGGGGGGGCTTCGCGCCAGTGCCCAGATGGTGTCTTACGAGGTGGCCATGGGGCTGAGCCTGATCCCGGTTCTGCTCATGTCCGGAAGCGTCAGCCTCTCGGCCATCATTCGCGATCAGCAGATGGGGCTCTGGTATGTCCTGCCGCTTTTTCTATCGTTTTTCATCTTTCTCATAGCCGGCTTTGCCGAGACCAACCGGCTTCCGTTCGACATGCCGGAGGCCGAATCTGAGCTGATAGCTGGGTATCACACCGAATACAGCGCGATGAAGTTCTCTTTCTTCTTCATTGCCGAGTACTCCAACGTCGTGACCGTATGCGCCATGGTCACCACGCTCTTCTTCGGTGGGTGGGACATCCCCTTTACCCATTGGGACGAAGCCGGCGGGGTTCTCCAGACCGTTGCCACCGCGGCGTTCTTCTTCGCCAAGGTGATGTTCTGGATCTTCTTCGTGATGTGGATCCGCTGGACCCTGCCGCGGTTCCGCTATGACCAGCTCATGGCGCTCGGCTGGAAGGTGCTGATGCCCCTGGCACTGGCGTACATCATGGTAGTATGCGTGGCGATTTACCTGATCCGCCGGGTTTTCGGCATCACCGACCCAATCTATGAGGGCCTGGCCCTGTTCGGCCTCAGCCTGGTGGTGGCGTTCCTCGTCTTCGGGCTCCTTGACAGCGGCATCTTCATCAAGGGCTCCGCCCGTCAAAGAAGGACTCTCAATGCGCGTGCACGGCGCGCCCCGGTAACCTGATGGCAATCGGCGTCAAGATTTTGAAGCGACCCGAGCGCGAGGTGAGTTACGTTCGCGCCACGCTCAAGGGAATGGCACTCACCTTCAAGCACATGTTCGAGAAGAAGGTGACCATGCAGTACCCCGAGGAAAAGAGCACCGGCAGTGACCACGGCATGGGGCAGTGGACCATCTCCCCGCGTTGGCGGGGCACGCATCGGATGCTCACCGACGAGCAGGGCCGCTCCAAGTGCGTAGCCTGCGGGTTGTGCCCGCAGATCTGCCCGGCCAACTGCATCAAACTGGTTCCCGGAGAAGACGAACGGGGCGACCGCTACCCGCTGATCTATGAGATCGACGAGTTCCGCTGTGTATTCTGCGGCTACTGCCAGGAGGTCTGCCCTGAGGAGGCCATTCACGTCGGGGTACACTACGAGAACGCGGAGTACAGCCGGGACCGTTTCGTCTATGACCTGGAGCGGCTCTCTTCGCAGACCCACGCGGTCTCGACCCTATGGGATCCGACCGATCCCAAGGGTGAGTAGATGACCGAGGTCGTCTTCTACATCTTTGCGGCCATCGCGGTGCTCTCGGCTGCGCTGTGCATACTCCAGAGAAGCCCTATGGTCTCGGCGCTCTGGCTGGTCTCCACCATGTGCTCGCTGGCGGCCATCTATGTTCTTCTCAACGCCCAGTTCATCGCTGCGATCCAGGTGCTGGTGTACGCCGGGGCCATCATGGTGCTTTTTCTCTTCGTCATCATGCTGCTCAACCTCGGAGACGCCGGGTCGGATCTCCGCGGACCTTCGACGGTGGCCGCCACTCTTGTGATCGCCGGCCTTCTGTCGGTCGAGTTGCTCGCCCTGACTCGTTATACGCCCCGCCGGCTGGCCAATGAGCTCTCGCAGTGGCCCACCTTCACCGATCCTGCAACCGTGTTCGTGGCGGGTCAGGTGACCCAGCAGGAGAGTGCTGCCCGCGGAGTGGTTGGCGCGCTGGCCGCCCCGCTGTTTCAGGTGTACCTGATCCCGTTCGAGATCACCTCCGTTCTGCTGCTCGCGGCCATTGTCGGGGCTGTCGTTCTCGCCAAGCGAAACGTCTGATGCTCCTCGGTCCGGCTCTCGCCCTTTCGGCCATTCTCTTCAGCCTAGGTGTGGCCGGCGTCCTGCTCCGCCGCAACGCCATCGTGCTGTTCATGTGCATCGAGCTGATGCTCAACGCCGTCAACCTGAGCTTCGTAGCCCTGGCCCAGCTTCACGGGGCCAGTGGCCATGTCATGGTCTTTTTCGTCATGACGGTGGCGGCTGCCGAGGCGGCAGTGGGGCTGGCCATCATCATCGGGATCTTCCGGCACAAGCAGTCGGTCGATCTGGGGAACATCAACCTGCTTCGAGGCTGATGAGATACTTGTCGAAGGCTGTCATTTTGAGGGAGCAAAGCGACCGAAGGAACGCTCTGCATCCGAGCCGATCCTTCGCGGAGCCTGCCCTGAGCGCAGCGAATGGGCTCAGGATGACAGAAGGCGGGGACCGATGATGTCTCAGTTGGTGTGGTTGGCCGTCGCCCTCCCACTGGCAGGCTTTCTCGCCAACGGCGTGCTGTCGATTCGGCGGCCCGAAGCCAAGAATCTGGTTTCCTATGTCGGAGTGGGCGTGCTGGTGGGCGCCTTCGCGGTGGCGCTTGCCGTCTTCGTCGAGCTGTGGCTCAGCCCACCTCACGCGCCGATCATCGTCAACCTCTGGCGCTGGTTGCCGGTGGGGTCGCTGCAGCTGGACCTTGCCTTCCAGGTAGACCAGCTCTCCTCGGTCATGATGCTGGTCATCACCGGGGTGGGCAGCCTTATCCACCTGTTCAGCGTCGGCTACATGAAAGCCGATCCCGGCTACGCCCGCTACTTCGCATACCTGAATCTGTTCGTTGTCTTTATGCTGATACTGGTGTTGGGGTCGAGCTTCCCGGTGATGTTCATCGGGTGGGAAGGTGTAGGGCTCTGCTCCTACCTCCTCATCGGCTTCTGGTTCAGCGACAAAGTAAACGCCGACGCCGGCAAGAAAGCGTTTATCGTAAACCGGATCGGTGACTTCGGATTTATGGTTGCCATGTTCCTCATATGGCACCACCTGGGCACCCTGACCTTTACCGGCATGGTAGAACGGGCTCCGGCTGTCTTCGCCGCGGGTAGCGCGACGGTCACCGCCGTCACCCTGTTCCTCTTCCTCGGCTGCACCGGGAAATCGGCCCAGATTCCCCTGTACACCTGGCTCCCCGACGCCATGGCGGGTCCGACGCCGGTGTCCGCCCTGATTCACGCCGCAACGATGGTAACAGCGGGCGTCTACCTGGTGGCGCGCACTAACGTGCTGTTCGCTCTGGCCCCGCTGTCCAGCACAGTCGTGGCCGGTATCGGCGCGCTCACCGCACTCTTTGCCGCCACGATCGCTCTGCGCCAGTATGACATCAAGAAAGTGCTTGCCTACTCCACGGTATCACAGCTGGGCTACATGTTCATAGCCGTGGGCACCGGCGCCTATGCGTCCGGCGTGTTTCACC
>JACCRS010000071.1 GCA_013813435.1 Gemmatimonadales bacterium | reverse complement strand
TCTACAAGCTCTACGCCGAGAGCTTCCGGGGTCGCGACCATCTGCACCGGATCCAGGCCGAGGCACAGGATCTCGTCGAGGCGACCTTCGGCGACGAGATCCCTTCCCCTTGACCCTGTACCGTAGTACAGGGTTTATCGTGTATGCCAGGCAAGCAGGGTGGCCAGACCATCGGGGAAATCGCTGCCGAGTCGCGGGTGAACATCCAGACCGTCCGGTATTACGAGCGGCGAGGGCTGCTCCCGACTCCGCAGCGGACGGCAGCAGGTTATCGGAAGTACTCCAGGGATGTGGTCGCCCGGATCCGCTTTATCAAGCGGGCGCAGGAGCTGGGCTTCACCCTGGGGGAGATCGCCGAGCTTCTTGCCCTGCGCGTCCGCCATAGCGAGGCCTGCGGCGAGGTCAGCCGTCGGGCGACGGTCAAGATTGCCGTCGTGCAGCGGAAGCTGCGTGAGCTGGAGCGGCTGAAGCGAGCGCTCGAGCGGCTGGTCGAGGCATGCCGGCGTCGCGCGCCCACAGCCGAATGCCCGATTCTGGAGGCGCTGGAGGAGCCTGAGGAGCATGCGTAAGCCGACTCTCGCGGCGCTGGGTGCTGTGGCCGCCGCGGCAGGTTCCGCCCTTTGTTGTGCCGGGCCGCTAGTCGCGGTTGCCATCGGACTGAGCGGTGCCGGGCTCGCCACGTTCGAGCCACTCAGGCCGTACTTCCTCGGCGGTACCGCCCTGCTGCTGGGGTCGGGGTTTTACCTCCTCCATCGGGAAGAGACGAAGGCCTGCGAGCCGGGCAAGGCCTGCGCCGATCCCCGGGTCCGCCGGAGGATGCGGGCGACCCTCTGGGCGGCGACGGTGTTGGCCCTGGTGTTGGGGTCGTTTCCCCTGGTGATCGAAGTTCGTTCTTTCGTGAGGAGTCGGATATGACGGTTCAGATCAAGCTGGCCGCGGCAGCGGTCACGGCGCTCGTCGGAGCAGGCACCATCTGCCCCCTCTGCGGCGGCGGAGTGCCGGCGGCTACGGCTCAGTTCGCCCTGATCACGCAGGAGCTAGGCGATACGGCAACGGTGAAGCTCCACATTTCCGGCATGACCTGCGGAAGCTGCTCGCTCACGGCCCGGACCGCGCTGAAGAGGCTGCCCGGTGTCCTGGACGCGACGGTAAGTGCCGAGCACAGCGAGGGAACGGTGCGCTACCACCCGCGGAAGGTGACGCCGGCGCAGATCGCCACCATCTGACCCGCCTGACGGGATACGGCGCCCGGATCATCGAGGAGCCGGCCATTCTGCCGGAGCGACCCCATGTCACCCGATGACTCGTCGGGAATTGCGGTGAGGACCCAGAACTCCCGGCGGGCCAGCCTGGGCGGCGTGCTCGGGTCCGGCTTCGCCCTGTTGTGCTGCGCGGGAGCGGCGCCCGTGCTGGGGCTCCTGTCAGCCATCGGCCTGGGCTTCCTGATCAACGATGCGGTGCTGGTCCCCTTGCTCCTCCTCGCCCTGGGCGTGACTGGGTGGGGGCTCTGGCAGGGGCGCCGTTGCCATGGGCGCCACTCCGCCCTGCTGCTCGGGCTTGGGGGGGCAGCACTCACCATTGGGGGACTGTACGGCTGGCTTCCGCTCGCATTCGTGGGGTTCGGCGCGGTTATGCTAGCCAGTGTCTGGAATCTGCAGCTGTTACGCGCATGCACGATTCCCTCATCGACGTCCGGATGAACCACCCTGATTCAGGAGCCGCAACGTGAGCGAGACTCGTACAGTGACCATCGAGGTTCGCGGTATGACGTGCAGTCACTGCGAACAAGCGGTGACGAAGGCGTTGAAGTCCGTGCCTGGCGTGGCGGAAGTCCGGCAGGTGAGCCATGCCGACGGTCTCGCGTCCGTCGCTGCCGGTCCGGAGGCAACGGTCGAGCGGATTGAGGCCGCGGTGGCGAAGGCCGGCTACCGTGCCCGCGTGAAGGACTAGCGGGCCATGGGTAGTCCGGGAGTCGTTTCCAAGAATGGCGACCGGTTCGACCTGGTTATCGTGGGCGGCGGGTCAGCCGCATTCGCGGCAGCCATCAAGGGGGCTGAACTAGGCGCCCGGGTCGGCATGGTCGAGGGCGGCACCTTGGGCGGCACCTGTGTGAACGTGGGGTGCGTGCCGAGCAAGACCCTGATCCGCGCGGCGGAGGCCCGGCATCGCCGGGTGCATCACCGATTCGCCGGGATCCCCGCCGGCGACGGCCGGCCGGACTGGAGTCTCGTGCGCGCTCAAAAGGACGCCCTGGTGAACCAGTTGCGCCAGGTGAAGTATCGGGACGTGTTGCGGTCCTATGACACGGTGACCCTGTTCGAGCAGCAGACGGCGTTCGCTTCACCCCACGAGCTGCGGCTGGCGGACGGCAGGACCCTCTCGGCCGGCAAGATCCTGGTGGCGACCGGAGCCGGCCCGGTGGCGCCCCCCATTCCCGGGCTCGCCGAGGCGGGCTT
>JACCRS010000212.1 GCA_013813435.1 Gemmatimonadales bacterium | reverse complement strand
ATATACGCCACATTGAGCAGCAGATAGATCACCAGAATGCCTATGGTGCCGAGTATCAGCGCCATCGGCAGCGTGCGTCCGGGGTTCTTTACCTCCCCACCCATGAAAGAGAGATCGGCCCATCCATCGTAGGTCCACATTATGGCGATCAGAGCGGTGCCCATCAGCGAGAGATTGAGATCTCCGCTCCATGCGGGGCTGAAGTGGCCCCAGCTGCCCTGGCCCGCGGTAAAGGCCAGGAGTCCCAGCGCAGCCAGCGCTCCATATTTGGCGATGGTGACGAGGTTCATGATGACCGAGGCGCGACTCACACCCATGTAGTTGAGAACCCCGACCACGACAACAGCGGCAGCAGCAAGGAGCCGTACCTGCATGGCCGTCAGCGGAAAGAAGTAGCCCAGATATTCGGCGAAGATGGTAGCGATGGCTCCGAGGGCGGAGGCCCTGATCACCGCCAGCTCGGACCAGCCAAAGAGGAAAGCCGGCAGCGGTCCAAAGGCTTCGAGGATATAGGCGAAGACGCCGCCCGACCGGGGAAGCGCCCCCGCCAGCTCGGCGATTGTGAGAGCGCCGAACAAGGCGATCAAGCCCCCGAGTACCCAGGCGAGCAGGACCGGTCCCGGATCCTGGAGGCGATCGGCCACGCTTGCGGGCACCCGGAAGATGCCACTTCCGATGGTAGAACCCACCAGCACTGCCACCGCGCTCCAGAGCCCGAGGTGGCGGGGAAGACGTTCACCCCAGGCGTCGCGTTGGGCGGGCATGCGGGAATATATGCTAGGAGCTGGGCGCTGGGAGCCAACAGCTAGAAGCTCCTGACTACTGAGCTCCCAGCTCCTAGCTCCCAGCTTCCAGCTATTTAGCTTTCCCTGCAGCAATGAAACCACCGCCCCCAGACCCGACTCGACTTCTGCGCCGCCTGGCATGGGCGGGAGCAGTGCTGAGCTTTGGTCTCATCGTCCTGGGTGGCGTCGTGCGGATCACCGGCTCAGGCATGGGCTGCGGCGACCACTGGCCCCGGTGCAACGGCGTGTGGTTCCCTCCGCTCGACCTCCCCACCATGATCGAGATCGGCCACCGCTGGGCGGCCGCGCTGGTGAGCATCGTCGTGCTCGCCATGGCCGCCGTGGCATGGACTCGGCACCGGTCGGAGCGCCGACTCAGAGATCCGGCCACGCTTGCCGTCATCGTCCTGATAGTTCAGGTGCTGCTGGGGGCGGTGACGGTCAAACTGTCCCTGCCTCCCGCTGTGGTCATCATCCACCTGGCCAATGCCATGGTGCTGCTCGCGGTCATTCTGGTGACCGCCCTGCGGGCGACGAAACCGGGCGCCAGTCCCACCGCGACCCAAGTTACGGGCGCGCACAGCGCGCCCCTACGGCATTCGGCGCATCGTCTGGTAATGGGCACCGCCGCACTGGGGTTCGCCGTCATCCTGTTCGGCGCCCAGGTGGCCAACTTCCACGCCGGCCTGCTTTGCCTTGGATTCCCCCTCTGCAACGGCTCCATGCTCCCCCCTACCACCCCCATGGCTTTTCTGCCCTGGGTCCACCGGGCACTCGCCTTCGGTTTCCTGGCAGTGGTGGTGGGGCTGGCGGCGCGGTTGTGCCGCCGGACCGACCCGGCCAGCCGGGCCCTCAGGCAGTCAGTCGCCCTGGTCGCCGCGGCAACGGTACTGCAGATAGCGGTGGCCGCGGCCATGGTGCTGGAGCTGTTGCCTCCCACTCTGCGGGCCCTACACCTGCTGGTCGGAACCCTGGTCTGGGCCGCACTCGTCATCCTGGTGTTTCACTCCGGCCGTACCCCGGCGGCCGGCACCAAGCCGGCCGGGCCCTCGTTAGTGGCGGATTTGGTCACCCTCACCAAGCCCAGGATCATCTCCCTGTTATTGGTGACTACCGTCGCACCGATGTTCATTACCCCGGCGGGACTTCCTTCGGTATCGCTGGTCATCTGGGTCATAATCGGCGGCTATCTGATGGCGGGCGGAGCCAACACCATCAATATGTGGTTCGACCGGGATATCGATGACAAGATGAGCCGCACCCGGCTCCGCCCCATTCCCGCCGGACGGATCCCCGCCGCCTGGGGCCTGGCGTTCGGGATCGGCCTCGGACTGGTGGCTTTCGCGATTTTCTGGTACCGGGTGAATCCTCTCAGCGCCTGGCTGGCACTGGGCGGGCTCCTGGTCTACGTCTTCGTGTATACCATCTGGCTCAAGCGCACCAGTCCCCAGAACATCGTCATCGGCGGTGCGGCAGGAGCGTTTCCCCCTTTGGTGGGCTGGGCAGCCATGACCGGGCGTCTCGATCTGGCCGCCATCTATCTGTTCGCCATCATCTTTTACTGGACCCCGCCGCACTTCTGGGCTCTCGCCCTCATCAAGCGCGGCGAGTATGCCAGGGCGGGGGTACCGATGATGCCGGTGGTGCGGGGTGAGGCGCGGACCAAATTCGAAATGCTGGCCTACACCCTGATCCTGTTGCCGCTCACCCTCATGCCGACTTTCTTCGGGGCCCTCGGCGCCTTTTACGGGGTAGCAGCCGCCCTGCTTGGCGCCCGGCTGCTCTGGTATTGCATTCAGCTTCTTCGTGAGCAATCGAGCGGGCCGCTTGCCTGGCGCATGTACCGATACTCCCTGCTCTATCTCGCCCTGCTCTTCGTGGCCATGGGGATCGACCGGGCGATACCGTTCGGTCACCGTGCGCGGACTGTCCCGGTCCTTATCCTCGACCGGCCGGAACAGGATCTAGCCACCCCGGGCGTTGGCCACCACGGGCACTGAGGGGCGGCGCCTCCCTCCCCCTGGACGGCTGGTCCGGCTCTGGCCCCGGGTTCGGCAGTACAGCGGGATGCTGGCGCTCGCCACCCTTACGCTGGTCCTCAGTGCGCTGATCGGTCTCGCATTCCCCATGGTAGTCCGGTATCTGCTCGATGCCGCCTTCATCGAGCGGAACCGCGCCGTGCTCGACCGTATCGCCCTGGCCCTTGTGGTCCTGTTCAGCATCCAGGCGCTTCTCAACTACGCGCAGACATATCTCCTGAGCGCGGTGGGAGAGCGAGTGATAGCGGGTCTCAGACAGGAGCTGTTTGCCCGGCTCCTGGTCATG
>JACCRS010000146.1 GCA_013813435.1 Gemmatimonadales bacterium | reverse complement strand
CCGCCCTCCCCGATTCAAAACATGGGTGTAGATCATCGTGGTTGTCACATCCCGGTGCCCCAGGAGCTCCTGCACCGTCCGGATATCGTACCCAGCCTCGAGCAAATGGGTCGCGAAGGAGTGCCGCAGGGTATGACAGCTCGCCCGCTTTCCGATCCCGCTCGCCCGGACTGCCTCCGTCATGGCTCGCTGCACTACGGACCCATGGAGGTGGCGCCGGCACACCCGGCCAGTCTCCGAAGCCCGGTAGCTCCGCCGAGCCGGGAATACCCACTGCCACGGCCACGACGACCCCGCCCTCGGATACTTGGCATCCAGGCCACCCGGCACCTCGACCCATCCGCCCCCTTTCGCCAGGTCGCGGTCATGCACCGCCTTCACGCGGCCGAGATGCTCCCGAAGCGGGCCCTGCACCGTCTCGGGAATGACGGTGACCCGGTCCTTCCCGCCCTTGCCCCGCCGGACAGTCAACTCACTCCGATCCAGGTCGAGGTCCTTGACCCGCAACATGAGGCATTCGTTCAGCCGGAGCCCGCTGCCATATAGCAGCAGCCCCACCAGGCGATGGGTGCCCCGCATTAAACCCAGGATCCGCGCCACCTCCTCCGGGGTCAGCACCACCGGCAGCGTAGTAGGCACCCGCCCCCTCGGCAGACGCCCCAACGCCTCGAGTGGCCGGCCGACGACGTTTCGATAAAGGAACAGCAGCGCGCTGAGGGCCTGTTGCTGGGTCGCCGCCGAGAGCTTTCGCTCCACCACCAGATGACTCAGGAACTCCCGCACCTCAGCGGGGCCCAGTTCCGAGGGGTGCCGAAGACCACTGAAACGGACGAACCGCTTGGTCCAGTAGACATAGGCGGTTTCAGTGCGCCGGCTCAGATGCTGGAGGCGCAGGTTGGACTGCAACGATTGCAGGAGGGGCGACTTGTACTGCATTCGACCTGCCGGGAAATGACCCGGCAATATCGGCTGCCGGTCACAGCCTCCCGAACCAGTTCCATCCGAGCGGAGCCCGAATAACGCGGCGGCGGGACGGCCTTCGTGGTGAATCCTGGGCCCGTAGTTACAGTCCGGCCCGCCTGCTCTGAAAGAACCGCTTGAGGAGGTCTCCACACTCTTCGGCCATGAGCCCGCCCAACACCTCCGGCCGGTGATTCAGCCTGGGGTTTCGAAGCAGATCATACACCGATCCCGCCATGCCACATCGGGCGTCGTAGGCCCCGAACACCAGCCGGCTGACCTTGGCCAGCACAATGGCGCCGGCGCACTGGGCGCAAGGTTCCAGAGTAGCGTACATCGTGGCCATGGGGAGACGATCCTCTCCCACCTTCTGGAGCGCCTGCTGCAACGCCAGGATCTCGGCGTGGGCGGTGGGATCCCGCCGCTGAACCGTCTCGTTGTGGGCCTCTCCCAGGACCTCGCCTTCGGAAATCACCACCGCCCCCACCGGAACCTCTTCTCTAACCGACGCGGCCCGGGCCAACCGAAGAGCGGCTTCCATTCCCGCGAGATCGCTGGGCGATGGTGTACCCCTACGCACCGGCCATCTCTGGCACCGGGGCCACGGCAGGGTCAACCTTGTCGAAGCGCAGGACCTCCCCGTTCCGTTCCACCCTGATGGTGTCGCCCTCGTGGAAGTTGCCCTCCAACAGCTCGAGCGCGATGGAATTTTGCAGCAGACGCTGAATGACACGTTTGAGCGGGCGCGCCCCATACACCGGGTCGTATCCCTCCGCGGCGATAAAGGCCTTGGCCTCGGGAGTGACCTCCAGGTTGATGTGCCTGTCGGCCAGGGTGTGGTTCAGCCTCTC
This sequence comes from Gemmatimonadales bacterium, assembly GCA_013813435.1. GTDB lineage: Bacteria > Gemmatimonadota > Gemmatimonadetes > Gemmatimonadales > GWC2-71-9 > CAVVWJ01. The sequence continues at coordinate 1,316 of JACCRS010000146.1, read as the reverse complement.
CAGCTGGAGGTCCACGATCTGAACCAGATCTTCCCGGCTCAGCTGCCGGAACACGATGATGTCATCCACCCGATTGAGAAACTCGGGACGGAAATGGTTGCGAAGCTCGTTCCGCACCCGCTCCTCCACTCTCTCCCACCCGCTGGGATCCGACTGGGCGCCGGCATCTACGATGTGCTGGCCGCCGAGGTTGGAGGTCATGATGATCACGCTGTTACGGAAGTCCACCAGGCGGCCCTGGCTGTCGGTGAGGCGGCCGTCGTCCAGGATCTGGAGTAGCACGTTGAAGACGTCTGGATGCGCCTTCTCGATCTCATCGAAGAGGATGACGCTGTAGGGCCGCCGCCTGACCGCCTCGGTCAACTGGCCGCCCTCGTCGTAACCCACGTACCCGGGAGGCGCACCGATCAGCCGCGCCACCGAATGCTTCTCCATATACTCGGACATGTCCAGCCGGATCATGGCGCGCTCGTCATCAAACAGGAACTCCGCGAGCGCTCGGGCGGTCTCGGTCTTCCCCACGCCAGTGGGTCCCAGAAAGATGAAGGAGCCGAGCGGCCGGTTGGGGTCCTGCAGCCCGGCGCGGCTCCGCCGCACCGCATTTGCCACCGCCGTGACTGCGGCACGCTGACCAATGACCCGGCGGGCCAGCTCGTCCTCCAGCCGAGTGAGACGCTCGCGCTCGGACTCCATCATCCTGGACACAGGGATGCCGGTCCATTTGGACACGATCTCCGCGATGTCCTCCGCGTCAACCGCTTCCTTGAGGTACATCGCACCCGCCTGAATCTCGTGCAGCCGCCGCTCGTCCGCTGCCAGGGCTCGCTCCAGCTCAGGCAGCCTGGAGTAGCGCAGCTCGGCGGCCCGCTGGAGATCGCCCCGCCGGGTGACCTGCTCGATCTCCGAGCGAACGCTTTCGATCTCCTGCTTCAGCTGCTGCATCTCCTGCAGCGCCGCCTTCTCCGCCTGCCACTGAGCTTTCATGCCACTGGTCTTTTCCCGCAATGCGGCGATCTCACGCTCCAGTGCCTCGCGCCGCTCCACCGCGGCCTTGTCTCTCTCCTTCAGCAGCGCCTGCCGCTCGATCTCCAGCTGCACGATGCGGCGCTCCACCTCATCGATCTCCTGCGGCAGGCTGTCGATCTCGATGCGAAGACGGCTGGCGGCCTCGTCTATGAGATCGATTGCCTTGTCCGGCAGAAACCGGTCTCCGATGTAGCGGTCGGAGAGCGTGGCCGCCGCGATAATGGCGTTGTCCGTGATCTTTACGCCATGGTGGACCTCATACCGCTCCTTCAGCCCGCGCAGGATCGCGA
>JACCRS010000115.1 GCA_013813435.1 Gemmatimonadales bacterium | reverse complement strand
CCCGCGGCGCCTCCTCGGTAATGATGTTCACCACTCCTCCCGACTGGTTTCCGTATAAGGCAGACGATGGCCCTTTCAGCACTTCGATCCGCTCCACGGATTCCAGGTCGATATTGATCAGATCCTGAGCCGAACCGCCGGCGTTGTTCTTGGGGATTCCATCTACCAGGACCTTCACGCCGCGAACCCCGGACCCGGCCGGGCTGTTGGCGCGGGTTCCGGTTCCGCGAATGATGATGCGGGTGCGCGACCCGGTCCCCCCCAGCTCATCCTCCACCCGAACGCCGGGAACCCGGCGCAGAGACTCTTCCAGGTTGGTGGCTTTGCGTCCCAGCTGCACATCCTCTCTGCTTACCACGCTGACTGCCGCGGCGACGTTGCCGAGCTCCTGCTCGTCCCGGCTGGCCGTGACCACCAATTCCTCCAGGACCGCGGTGCTGAGAGAGATGTTCACGTTATGGGTCTCCGAACCGGAAACGGCCACGGTAGACGTGCCCGCGCGGAATCCCGGAAGCCGGGCCCGGACTTGATACGTGCCCGGATCTACCGAGCCAAATACGTAGCGTCCGGCGCTGCCGGTGGCCGTACGGCGTACCACCGTGCCGGCCGAGTCCGAGAGATCGACCGACGCGCCCGAGAGCGCCCCCCCGGTGGGGCCGGAAACGGTCCCCGAGATGGTGCCGCGCTCTTGCGCCTGGGCCAGGACTGGCAAGACGGACAATAGGAGAACGGCGGCGAGAACCGTTATGCGGGGCGGAACCATATTGCACTCCTTGATGAATGGTGCCTGTGTAACTCTTCGATAGTCGAAGGAGCTTCTGAAAACCGAAGTCGATGCCAACCTACTCCTGCCGTGGTGGGCGGCTCACCTCAATCAGTTTTCCGGATGGCTTCGAGGAACGGGCGGAAGCGCCGGCGCAGCGCCCGGCCTGCTGCGGTGAGGAAGTAGCTACTGCCGGGGGGTCTGCCGGGAAAGACGACCCGATCGACCAGACCTACAGTCTCCAACTCCTGCAGCGTATCCGCCAGAGTGGAGGAGCTGACAGCGAGGGCCAGTTGAAGATCAGAGAAGCGCGCTCCGCCCCGGCCGATGCGGTTTACGACCGGCATAGCGTACTTCCGTCCCATGACATGCACCAGTTGGTCGAAACCGCAGCAACAGGTGGCTGTTGCCGCGGAGCCAAACCCGGCACACCCGCAATTCCCCTCCTGGCCTCTTAGCACGCGTTGCATTCGTGGAATCCCTGCGAGACAGACTGACTACCGGAGACTGGTCTGCTTTACCCTACCTTCGCAGGGATACTTGTCAAGCATTTCGGTCGGGAGACGGCTTGCCGCGGGAAGCAGATCCGAAACTATGATAGTTTCTTGTCGAAAGCGCGGCAGCAACGAACGGGGGGATCTTGGGGTTAGATGAGTACATCGCAGGGGCGAGCGGCAGCGGCCTCATGGCCCTGGTCATTCTGCTGGGGCTCCGCCACGCAACCGATCCTGACCACCTCACCGCTGTATCCACCCTCGTGCTCTCGGGCGAACCGGGCGGTGCCAGGCGCGCCGGCAGACTCGGCCTTGCCTGGGGGCTCGGCCATGCCGCCACCCTGCTGGCGTTCGGGCTGCCCGTGGTTCTATTCCGGCGGTACCTGCCGGACGGGCTGATCCAGGGCGCCGAGGTCGCCATCGGCATCGTCATCATCCTACTTGCCCTACGACTTCTAATCCGCTGGACGCGAGGCTATTTCCATGTGCACCCTCACAGCCACGACGGGGTACAGCATTCCCACCCCCACGCGCATGAGGGGCATCAGGCAAACCATGTCTTAACGCAGCACAGTCACCCGCACGCTGATGGGTTGGGCCGTTCCCCCCTCGCAGCGTTCGGGATCGGCATGGTGCACGGAATCGGGGGGTCAGCTGGGGTGGGGATTCTGGTGGTCGGCGCGGCATCGAGCCAGCTACGCGGAATGGTTGCGCTGCTGCTCTTCGCCGCAGGAACGGCCGTATCCATGGGCCTGGTGTCGGCCGCCTTTGGCTACGCCCTGGCACGAGGTCCGCTGGCGCCCCGCGTCAGTTCCCTGGTTCCGCTGCTGGCGCTGGCCAGTCTGCTTTTTGGAGCGTGGTATACTCTCGATGCAGTGCGGGGCCCGGCGCTGGGACTCTGAACCCCGGCTCTGCTTACGGACCGGGCGCCACCGGCCGGAGCTCCACCCGCCGATTTGCCGCCCTGCCTCTGGGTGTCGTGTCCGGCGTACGCGGCCGGGTGCCTCCGTAGCCTCGGGCAACCACCTGCTGAAACGGCACCCCCTTGGCTACCAGATAATTGCGCACCGCTTCGGCCCTCAGGGTCGATAAGTGCATATCGTCCGCCGCAGATCCGGAAGCTTCGGTGTGTCCCCCGATCTCTACCCTAAGACTGGGGTTGGCGGTGAGAACCCTGGCTATCGAATCGAGCTCCAAGTACGACCCGGTCTGGAGCCGGGCACTGCCGGTACCGAAGGTGACGTTATCCAGCACCATGGCAGCTCCGTCGAGCCGTCTTGGGGCCGGCGCCTCAGGCGTGCGAGCCGGCGCTGTATCCCTGGGAGCAGCGGCCGGCTGCCTCGACGGCTGACCCTGCACACATCCCGCTGCGTTGACGTTGGCTCCGACGGGCGTCCTGGGGCAGCGGTCCAGTCCATCGAGCACGCCATCGCCGTCTTCGTCACCAGGACAACCGAGGGCATCCACGGTGGCCCCCTTGGGGGTGTCGGAGCAGCGGTCTAGCCCATCGGCGATCGCGTCATCATCGCTATCTCTGGGGCAGCCATTGGCGTCTACCAGAACGCCCGTCTGCGTGTCGGGGCAGCGGTCGATTCCATCGGCGATGTTGTCGCCATCGCTATCCTGGGTACAACCGACCGCATCAACCAGGGCGCCCACCGCACTGTTGGCGCAGCGGTCGACGCCGTTGGCCACGCCGTCGCCGTCACTATCCGCCGGGCAACCGCGGCTGTCTACCTGCGCCCCTGCCGGAGTGCCGGCGCAGCGGTCGCGATTATTCAGGACCCCATCCCCGTCACTGTCAGGCACGGGTTTGCTGCCCAGCATCAGGCTGAGGCCGAGATTTACGCCGAAGTTGGAGAACTTGACCGACTCCTCGCGGGGAGGGTCATCGGGGATGCGAGTGGTTCCCCGATTGGGGTGTAACACCCCTTCAGCACGTACCATCAGAAGCGGCGAAAGGCCGAACCGAACTCCCAATCCTGCAACAAACATGGACGTGGTACCGCAAATCCTGGCTCCGGGAGCGCTGCACTCACTTCCATAGCGGGTTCCCCCGTAGCCCAGCTTGGCAAAGCCCCAGCTCCGGGCACCCAGCGGAATGTTGTACAGCAATGAAGCCGAGCCGGTCTTGACGCCCACGTCTATATTCGAGTTCTGCGATTTAGCACCCGCCGTCGAGCCCTCGGCTTCGATCGAAAAATTGAGCGGAAGCCACACGCCAACCCGGCCCAATAGTCCTATCGTACTGCCCAGATCTGTCGCGCCACCATAGGACTGGTATGCGCCGGCAGCACCTACCTCAAAGAGGTAAGTGCGGTCCTGAGCGTGCGCGACTGGCAAGTCGAACAATGTCAACACAACAGCGCCCAGGAGCCGGAGCGCCCGGGCTAACCCCCCGCCGGGGTTTGGATAGGTTCGCATGGCTCAAATAGATACGGAGGGAAGCCAGGCCTGACAAGGAGGAGCATCACATCGGGTGCGCTCCCCTTGGCAGCGCCTTCGAGGGTCACTACGATTCGCGGCGTCCGTGGTACGATCTCGCGAAGAGGTGTGGCGACGATGCTCGTGACTATCCAGTACTGCGTGGTTTGAAACTACCAGCCTAGAGCCGCCAGTTTGGCGACTGAATTGAAGCAAGCGTACCCCGACGCGGAGATGCGATTGATCGAATCCTCCGGCGGACTGTTTGAGGTTGCGGTCGATGGGGAACAGGTGTTCTCCAAGAAGAAGTCACGCCGGCATGCCGAGCCCGGAGAAGTCCTCCGGGCAATTCAGCAGCTGAGAGGTGGTAAGTGACCGATGCGCATCGCCATCTCCACCGGAGGGGGTGACGCCCCCGGATTGAACGCGGTCATCCGCGCGGTGGTGCTTTCAGCCCATCACCGTGGCTGGCGGTCCTATGGCATCCAGCGTGGGTACGAAGGTCTTCTCAGCTTCGAAGGTGTCGTCCCCCTCGGTCCGGCCCAGGTGCGCGGCATCACCCACCTGGGCGGCACAATTCTCGGCACAACCAACCGCGGCAACCCGTTCCGTTATGTGATGCGGGACGCTGATGGAAAAGAGCACGAGACCGACCGCTCGGAGGACATGGTCGCCGCCTTCCAGGCAAGCGGTTTCGACGCCCTGGTCTCGATCGGCGGCGACGGCAGTCTCCAGATATCGTATGAGCTCTGGAAAAAAGGTCTGCCCGTGGTCTGCGTCCCCAAGACCATAGACAACGATGTAAGCGGCACTCAGCGCTCGTTTGGCTTCGACACCGCCGTCAGCACCGCTACCGAGGCCATCGACCGCCTGCACTCCACGGCCGAAAGCCATGACCGGGTGATGGTAGTCGAGCTGATGGGACGTTATGCCGGCTGGATTGCGCTCTCCAGCGGGCTGTCGGGAAGTGCAGACGTGATCCTTCTGCCCGAGATCCCCTTCGACATAGAAAAGGTGATTGCCAAGATCCGGAGCCGTGAGGCGGCCGGGCGCCGCTTCAGCATCGTGGTGGTGGCGGAGGGTGCGCGTTCGAAGGACGGTACCGTCGAGCTGGTTGAGCGGCGGGGTGTCGGAACCGTGGACCGGCTGGGCGGGATCGGCAGCAAAGTGGCCCGAGCCATCGAGCATTTCACCGGTAAAGAAACGCGTACATTGGTTCTGGGCCACTTACAGCGGGGGGGTTCTCCCACCACGTACGACCGGTTGCTCGCGCTCCGTTTCGGGGCGGCGGCCGTCCGAGCCATAGCCGACGGGGTATTCGGGATCATGGTCGGCCTGCGAGGATCCGGCATCGAGCAGGTACCGCTGGCGGAGATCGTGGGCCGCTCGAAGAATGTTCCGCTCGATTGCGACACCATCGCCACTGCGAGGGAGCTCGAGATCAGCCTCGGCGACTAGATGCAAACGCACTATTCAAGGAACATCCACCCATGAGCCATCACCCTCAGCCTGACACCGTAACGATGCACCATCCGGCGGAATGGCTGGCGATCCTGCGGATCGTGGTAGGGCTCTACTTCGTCAAGTCGCTGGTCACCAAGATGAGCGTGGTCATGATTGGGGGGGTGCTTCCTCTGCCGGTCGTCTCCCAGCGGTGGCTCGACGTGATGCCCAAGATTGTTACCAAGCAAGCCTCCGAGAACCCGATCGCCTTCTACAAGCACTTTCTCGAGGCCACCGTGCTCCCGAACAGCAGTATGTTCGCGCAGCTGACCGCGTGGGGAGAGACCGTAGTGGGGATCGGCCTCACGCTGGGATTATTGACCGGTCTGGCCTCTGTCGTAGGGCTGATGCTGGTAATCAACTATGGTCTCGCGACGCAATGGATGTCTCCCGGCCAGCAGGGCTTCCACCTGGTGCTCTTGTTTCTCATGCTCACGTTCTTTTTTGCTCGGGCGGGCCGCACCTGGGGAATTGACGGCTGGTTGGGAAGGCGCAGGCCACACTCGATCCTGGCTCGGCGGCCGATCTCTTAAGGCGGTAGGAACTGAAGCGGTAGATTCCGTCTTCCGCGGCTTCACTTACGCCCTACCGCCCTACCGCCGCTACGCCGCATACCACCTACTACGCCATCGGCTTCACAGTGGGCCTGGCGGTCGCTGTAGACCAGGCAGAACACTCCGTCCGAGTGCCAGCGGTCATACCAGAGACGCATCGCTATCCGGTCCTGACCGGAGAACCGGGTCGAGGGACTAT
>JACCRS010000111.1 GCA_013813435.1 Gemmatimonadales bacterium | reverse complement strand
GGGCAAGGCGGCGCTGCCGATGGCCTCCGCAGCCATTCAGGTCCTGGGAACCAGGGGCCGTGATCCCGCCGGTGGCCTGGTGGTAGCTCCCGAGGGAAATCGGAGTCCTGACTCCCGGCTCACGTTTGTGCAGGGCGATCACCCGGAGCCGGGCCCGGGCTCACTCGCCGCGGCTGAGGCTCTCGGCGCAGTCGTCTCCCGGATCGGTCCGGACGATGAGGCGTGGGTGCTCCTCTCCGGCGGTACCACCAGCCTCATCGGTGCTCCCGAGCCCGGGCTGGCGCCAACCGACCTCAAATCCATCTACACCCTGCTGCTCGGCTCCGGTCTCGACATTACCACCATGAATACGATACGAAAACGCTTTTCACGGTGGGGCGGCGGGAAGCTGGCCCGTGCACTCGCCCCCGCGCGGGTGCGGGTCTACATCGTCTCCGACGTCATTGGCGACGATCTTTCATCGATTGGCTCCGGACCCTGCGTTCCGGATCATGCAATGGCGTCGGAGGTGCGAGCCCTGCTCGAGCGGGCTGCTCTCTGGTCCCGAATTCCCGAAGCAGGGCGAAGATTCGTGGCTTCAGCGGAGTCGGGCAAGACACCCGAAACGCCCAAGGCCGGAGAGGGGGCTTTTGAGCGGGTTGCCCTCGAGGTGGTTGCCAGCAACAGCCTGGCCCTCAAAGCCGCCGCCCAGCGAGCGGCTGAGCTGGGTCTGTCTCCTCGGGTGGCGGAGACGCCGCTGGCTGGGGAGGCGGCAGAGGCGGGAGCGAGAGTAGCCCGGAGTCTTCTCAATGATTGCGTTCAGCTTTCGACGCCGCAACCACCTCCAACCTGCCTCATCTGGGGAGGAGAGACGACGGTGAGCCTGGGGGAAGGTCCGGCTGGAATGGGCGGACGCTCGCAGGAGCTGGCGCTCGCCGCCGCCCGGACCCTAGCCGCTACCGACGCCGCCGCTTTGCTGGCGGCCGGAACCGACGGTCGCGATGGTCCCACCGACGCCGCGGGGGCCATCATAGACGGGAACACCTGGAGCGCCATCGCGGAGCGGGGGCGGAACCCTGGTCAGGACCTCGCGCGCCACAACGCCTACCCGGCGCTCGACTCGGTGGGAGCGCTGCTCAGGCCGGGACTCACCGGCACCAATGTCATGGATATCGTGATCGGGATTTGCCTTGGGAAAGGCGTGAGCGGGTAAAAAAAACGCGAGCGGTAGCGGGCGGAGCGCGCTTACGCTTTCCCGCTCACGCCGTTGGCCTACGGGTGTATGCCCAGCTTAGGACGAAAATCTTTCCCCAGGATCACGCTCACATCCACCCGCCGGAACGTGTCGGACAGCACCACGATTTTTCCCGCACCGAGCACGCCGGCCACGGTACGCGCCCGTTCGGGATCACCCCGGCGAACGATCACCCGAGTGATCCCCTCAGCCGAATCGGCGTTGCCGAGGAAGACCACATCCACCCCGTGCGAGCGCAGCATTCGGGTGGCCGCTCGCGCCACCCCCTGCCTGCCGGTGCCGTTCAGAACCTCGACGATCAGCCGGCCCTGCACCGGCGGAATGGCGAAGGCGTGATTCACATCGGGCTTGCGCTCAGCCCGGATCAGGAACCCGCTCACCGCCGCGAGGAGGATGACCCCCGCGCTCAGTGTGAGCCAGAGCCAGTGGCGACCAAGCTGTTCCAGAACCGAACCGTAGGATCGAGAATCGGCCATCCGCTCTTGATCTGATGGAGGATGCGTGAGCGGGCGATGTCGCGGAGGACACCGCCGACATCGGTCGGCAGGCGCTGGGCGAGCAGGGCACGGGCCTCGCGCTCGAACGGCCGCTCCGGATCGAGGTAATCGGCACAGTAAAGAATCCGCCCCACCATATCCCATTCCGCGAGGCCCACGGAGTGATACCGCACCGCGTCCAATACCCCGCGGTCGACTTCTCCCTGGGCCTTGGCATGGGCAGCACTCGCGGGGCCGTGCCAGAGGGCCGGCGGGCCCGGAGTGGTGGCTGCCCACCTGGCCAACTCCTCCGGCGGCGCGTCCCGCAAGGCGTCGTGCAGCCAGACCGCGCGAAGCCACCGGTTCCGCTCCGAATGGGGGACGCCCATCTGCTCGGCCCAGCGGGCAGCCAGCTCAGCCACCCGCTGGATGTGCTGTATTCGTGCCGGCGAGACCGAGGCCCACTCGGGCAGAGTGGGCCGCAACTCCGGCGGCGGCATACTGGGCGGAGAAACCGGGCTGTGCATCAGCCGATCCCCTCTCCTAGGGCGATGTTGTCGATAAGACGGGTGCCCCCGACCCGGGCCGCAACGGCAATAATGGTCAGGGCATCGACCGTCTCGACCGGCGCAAGTCTCTCGGGGTCTACCATCGCAATATACTCCGCCGCAACCGCTGGCTCCCGCTGGAGCTCCTGCCGCATTCGTGCTTCCAGATCCGGCGGGCGAGTGGCCCCGGCACGCCACGCATCGTGCGCAGCCTGCAATGCCCGGCTCAGGACCACAGCTCGCTGGCGGTCGACAGGGTCGAGATAGGCATTGCGGCTACTGAGGGCCAGCCCGTCGTTTTCCCGCACCGTCTTTACCATGACAATCTCCAGCGGCCAGTCGAGGTCGTGCACCATACGTTTGATGAGGGTCAGCTGCTGGATGTCCTTCTGACCAAAGCACGCCACGTCGGGCTCCACCAGGTGAAACAGCTTGGCAACGACGGTAAGGACGCCGCTGAAATGGCCGGGCCGAGCAGCGCCTTCCCAGCGCGCCGCGATCGAGCCGGGTATCACCCGCACCTCGGACCCCGGCGGATACATGGCGGAGGTCTCCGGTACGAAGATCAGGTCCACCCCGCGGCTTGAAGCCAACGCCCGGTCGCGGGGAAGATCTCGCGGGTAGCGGGTCAGATCCTCCGCGGGCCCGAACTGCAGCGGGTTGACGAATATGCTGAGCACCACGGAGTCGGCCCGCCGTCGAGCCTCGTCGACCAGAGCCAGGTGTCCGTCGTGGAGAAACCCCATGGTGGGCACCAGACCGATGCGCCGTCCCGCGGCGTGCTCGGCACGGGTCCAGGAGCGAAGGTCGGAGATGGAACTGAGCTCGAGCATGGGGGGGTGAGTCGGAAGTCAGAGACCGGAGTCAGTGATCCGCGGGAAGCTTTGCGCTGGGATTCCTGAAATTTCTCGGAATGACACTCACACCAGACTCCCGACTTCACTCAAAGCTGTGCTCCTTACCCGGATACGTCCCATCGCGCACTTCACTCGCAAAGGACCGCACAGCGGACCGCACCGATTCACCGAGCTTGGCGTAATGCTTCAGGAACTTCGGGGTGAACTTCTCATTCAGCCCCAGCATGTCGTGCAGCACCAGTACCTGGCCATCGCATTGAGGGCCTGCCCCGATGCCGATGGTGGGGATGGTGAGCGACTTCGAGATGCGGCCGGCCACGGCTGCTGGGACGAGCTCCAGCACCAGGGCACAGGCGCCTGCCGCCTCCAGGGCCTTGGCGTCAGCCAGAAGCCGGTCCGCCGACCTGGCTTCCCTTCCCTGCACCCGATAACCACCCAGGGCGTGCACCGATTGCGGTGTCAATCCCAGGTGGCCGATCACCGGGATTCCACGCTCGACCAGCGCGCCGACTGTTTCGGCCATATGACTTCCGCCCTCCAGTTTGATTCCGTGGGCTCCGCTTTCCTGCAGCACCCGGCCGGCGTTTCGAATCGCTTCGGGCACTGACACCTGATAGGTGAGGAATGGCAGGTCGACGAATACCAGGGCTCGGCGAGAACCACGCCGCACCGCGGCGGCGTGATAGATCATCTGGTCCAAGGTGGTGCTCAGAGTAGTCTCGTGCCCGGCCAGAACCTGGTTCAGAGAGTCGCCCACCAGCAGCACATCCACGTCCGCCTGCTCCAGCAGCCGGGCGAAGGCAGCGTCATAGCAGGTGAGCATGACGATGCGCCGGCCAGCCGCCTTCATGGCGGCGAGGTCGAGTACCGACAAGGGACGGGCTTCAGCGCTCATGGGAATTCAGTTCCGCCAGCTCTCGCCGCCAGAAGTCGCGATCAGACAGCTCGGGATGAGGAATGATAAGGTCGCTGTCGCTTACCCGCCGGTCGCCGAACCGAACAATATCGAGGTCGAGGGTTCTGGGACCCCACCTTTCGGTACGCTGCCGCCCCTCCTGCTGCTCTATGGCCTGACAAGCCTCGAGCAACCTCCGGGGTTCGAGACCGGTTTCCAGGAGAACCATCTGGTTGAGGTAGGAAGGCTGCCGCATACCGCCGAGGGGCGCGGTTTCTTCGATGGCCGAGGCCGCCACCAGTTCGGTATCGGGCAGGGATGCCAGTGCTTCGCGGGCTTTCCGAAGGTGGGCAGCACGATCGCCGAGATTGCTGCCCAGCGCGACGTAGGCACGCTCCCGGGGCGGCCGGCTCTCAAGCTTCGACGGCAAAGTGGCTTGCGATCCGCTGCAGATCGGCGGCGAGCCCACCCAGCTCCTGGATGGCACGCTCGAGGTCGGCCTGGCCAGCCGCGGCCTCCCCGGCGCGCCGGGCCAGCGTGTCGGTATCTGCCCGGCTGCGAGCTGAGCTGGCGGCTACCTGCTCGATCTGATCGGTAAGGCTATCTACGGCACTCCGCTGCTGGGCAGCCGTTGCGGCGATGGCCTTGGCGTATCCTCCGGCCTCGCCGGTGGTGCCCACGATGGCATCGAGCGCGTTCGCGGCGTTGGCGCTGAGCTCCTCGACGCCCGCCACCACATCACGCCCCCGCTCCATCTGACTGGATACAGCCGTGACCTGGGTGGTGATCTCGCCCAGAAGGTTGCCCGCCTCGCGAGCTGCGTGGAGGCTCTGGGCAGCCAGATCCCGCACCTCGGACGCAACCACCGCGAAGCCCCGCCCCTCGCGGCCGGCGCGCGCTGCCTCGATGGCGGCGTTCAGGGCGATGAGGTTGGTGAGATCCGCTATCTCGCGAATCGTGCCGATGAACCCGGTGATGCGCTGGGTGAGGGCGCCAAGAGCCGCTACCCGGTCCGCGCCGACCGCGACGAACCCCTTGAGCTCCACCAGGCGATCGATCGCGTTACCAATGACCACCCGGTTACGCGTGGCGACTTCAGCCGCGGTCCCGCTGGCATTGGCCGCCTGTGCGCCCTGATTCATCATCTCCTGGGAGGCGCTGGCCAGCGACCCGGTGGCTCGAAGACCGCCGGTGGCAAACTTCTCCAGCTCGACTGCGCCCTGGCGCATGCCAAGAGAGACGTCTGCCAGCGCGGTGGCCGATGCCCGAAGTGAATCCGCTACTCGTGCCAACGCCGTGACCTGCTCACCGATCTGTCCCACGGTGAGCACCAGCGGGCGCCGGAGCTCGGCAATGTGAAATGCCGTTGCCATCTGGCCGGCGAGCGTGCTCATAGCCAGGAGATCCTTGGCCCCGTAGGCGTGCCGCCTATGGTGTTCCACCTCGAGCGTGCCCAGAACCTCGTCGCCAAACCTTATCGGATGAATGACCAGCATCCTCACCTCAGCGAGCTCATCTCCGAGACGTCCCTCGTGCTTTGCATCCCGTACGATCACCGGCTCCCGGCTCTCGACCGCCTCCTGCCGCAGCGGCGCCAGGGCCGGCGATGGATCGCTCCGATTGGGCCGTCCGATCGAGCTGCGATAGACCAGCGTCGCTTCCGAGCCCGCCACCCGATAGACCCGGAAATCTCCCCAATCGAGGAGGCGGTATGCCAGACGCTCGATCTGGCCAAACGACCCCTGCAGGGTGGCGTTGCTGGCGATCGCCGCCTCCATCAGGTGAACCTTGTTCAGGTCCTCGGCGCCAATTGCCTCGTCAAAAATCTGCCGGCCAAGCATGCCGACGACGCCCAGCACGAGCGCCACAGCCACCCACCCGACCGGAACGGTGAAAACCAGAGTGGCGGCGACTAAAGCCGAGCCGATCAGGGTCACCAGGTACGAGGTGATCTCCCAGCGCAGGATCAGAACCTTTTCGGCTCCCTCGAGCTTGTTCCGGATCAGAAGGCTGAAGTAGAAGAGTGCCCGGCTGATGAAGAAATACAGCGACACCAGGACGGCGGCAGCCGGCAGGAAATCAACCGCGGTTTCCTCGGTGCCCGTCAGCGCCAGAATCGCCGCGTACGGCCCGTAGGCCGCCACAAAGGCGATGACCTCGCGTCCGCCGTTGACGATGCCCGCCCGCGGCTGCTTGCGCAGCCAGAAGACGTCGGCGGCAGCCACACCTGCCCAGAGGGCAACCACGACAGGAGCCGGGCCGACGCACACCGACCCCACGAGTATGGGAATCCCTGACTGCGTGAGGTAGGAGTACTTGCTCAGCCGGACCGGTACTGATCGGAGCACAAAGATGCTGATCATGAGGAGCAGGGTGGAGATTGGCTGCTCCATCCAGCGCCGGTCCGACAGCAGTACGGCGGCGGTCAGGATGGATCCGCCGACCCACAGCCCGGTGGTGTAGCGGGAAAGCAGTCCGGTGATCTTGACCGTCATTATCTGTCTCGGAGGTCAAGGGCCTCGCGCAGCGAGCCAAGGAAGCGTCGGGCCGCCGCTACCCCGTCACGCCCCAGGATATCGACCAGCGCACTCCCCACCACCACTCCGTCCGCCATCCTGCCGACCGTTCTGGCCTGCTCCGGCGTCGAGATCCCGAACCCGACCGCCACCGGCAGCGAAGTGGCTTGGCGCACCCGCTGCACTGATTCCCCCAAGTCGAAATCGAGCGCGGACCTTGCGCCGGTGACGCCCAGGCGCGCCACCAGGTATACAAATCCCTGTGCGCCGGCCAGGACGTGGCGGAGACGGTCAGCCCGGGTCGTGGGCGCGACGAGACGGATCAGGTCGATTCCGCTCTGTTGCACCGCCGACTCCAACTCCGGATCGCCGCCGGCGGGGAGATCGGTGAGTATAAGGCCACCGATGCGGAGCTCCTCCGCTGCCCGGAGGAATCGCTCTACACCGTACTGAAGGATGGGGTTCAGATAGCTGAAGATCACCACCGGTGGGGTCAGCTCAGCCCGCGCAATGAGATCGAGTGTGCCGGCCAGCGTCATCCCCTGCCGCAGTGCCTCAAAGCTGGAGCGCTGAATAGTTGGGCCATCCGCCAGCGGGTCGCTGAACGGCACTCCAACTTCCAGTACGTCAGCCACCTCGGCAGCGGAACGAAGAGCAGCCGCGCTGGTGGCGGGGGTCGGGTAGCCGGCTGTCAGGTAGGGAATGAGAGCGGTTCGCCCGGAGGCTTTGAGCGCGGCCCAGCCCGGCGCGAGCCGGGACTCAGACAAAATAGTCGCCAGGAGTCAGTCCGAACCGGGCAGGGTTGGTCACTTTCACGATCGAGCGCTTGAACGCGCCGCTCTCGTCCTTCTCGGTGAGGCTCACCTGGTTGCCCGGCAGCGGCACGGTAGCGCCATCGACATCGACCGCGATGCGCACCAGCGGCCGGCTGAGCTGCTGCCCGTCCGGATTCGGCGCCGCCACAACGCCAACTTCGAGGGTGTCGAGAATGACGCAGGTACCCACCGGGTAGACACCGATCAGGTTGATAAGGGCTTTGACAACCACCCGGTCGTAGCCGCGCTTGGGGTTGTCCCACATCTCCTTGAGCACCTGGTCCGGCTCGATGGCCGTGGTGTTGTAGACTCGACGGGTCGTGGCGGCATCGAACCCATCCGCCACCGCCACGATGCGAGAGAAGATGCCCAGGGTTCGGGGCCGGATCGCTTTCGGGTACCCGGTAAGATCCACCTTCATGTGGTGCTCGTGCGCCACCAGGATGGAGCGGTAGGGGATCTCCTCGTAAGCCCGCATGCCGAACAGCGTGAGAGCGCCCATCCACGGATGCTGCTGAATGAACTTCCACTCGCGGTCTTCCAGGCCGCCGACCTTGTTCAGGATCTCGGCCGGGACTCGTGCCTTGCCTACGTCGTGCAGCAGCGCGGTCATCCCCAGCTCGTAGAGCTGCAGCTTGGAGAATCCCAGCTTCTTACCCAGTGCCACCGAGAATACGCAGACATTCACCGAGTGGGTGAATGTGTATTCGTCGTAATCCCTCACGGTGGTCATGCCCACCATGGACATTTCGTTGTTGAGGACCTGGTCGACCACGAGCTGCACCGCTCGCTTTACCCGTTTGAGCCGGGGACCGCGGCCGAGCCGGACGCCGGCGACCACATCCCGGGTGACGGCCACACTTTCGGCGTAGACCCGCTTGGCCTGATGCCGGGACTCCTGCGAGCTTCCCCCTTCCGCCTGAGCCCGCTCAAGCTCCAGGTGAGTCACCTTGGCGGCCTCGAGGCGATCCTGAAGCTCCTCCAGGCGTTCTTCCGGCTCACCCTGTTGACTCAGGCTGAGCAGCAGGCTCAGGAAGATCTGCCACTCCCGCCGTTCCATGCCCGACCTGACGTGCAGCACGCCAATGTCGAATGCGCGCAGCATCGCCAGGATGTGGCTGAACGAGGCGTAGTTGTCGAGCTCGACCCGAAGCCGGGTGGCGTTGACGAAGAGAAAGTCGCCCGCCATGCGGATCTCCAGCTCGACCTCCGACTTGAGCAGGGTGCGGGCGGAGACATCGAGGTCATCGAGGGCTTTCTGAACCGTAGCGTTTTCAACCGGGTACATCTTGAGGCTGCGGAGAACGGTGTACAGGGCCAGCAGAAGGGAACGCCCCCCCTGGCGCAGCTGTCCTTCTGGCGCGCTTTCCGCCTCGGTGATCGGCGGCTGGCTCATGCCGTGGCACCTCTCAACGCCCGATTCACGGCGTTGCGTACTACCAGCTCCTTGTCATCCGCGGCGCGCTGGAGAAGCTCGCGAGCTTCGGCTGTTTTGATGCGGCCCAACGCCACGGCGGCGCAGGCGCGGGTTTCCGGCGGCTCTTTCATCTTGAGCAGGCCGCGCTGCAGCAGAATTGCGCTGAGCACTTTCAGGCCGTTCGCTCCCGCGATGGAGCCGTACGCTTCGAAGAAGGCCATTTTTTCCGTCAGGTCCATATCTTTGACCGTCTTGCCGAGCACCACGCCTTCTACCCGGCGGAGCGCGCCCTTGTACCCCCGGGTGCCGACGGCACGCACCGCGGCGATCCGGATCTGCCGGTCGGCGTCCTCGATGGCATGCTCCAGAAGGGTCATAGCGCCCGGGGTGCCGAGCACCCCGAGGGTTTGTACCGCGGCCAGCCGGACAGCGGGGTCGGAGTGAGCCATGACTTCGGTGAAGGCCGGCACCGCATGGTGCAGTTGCAGCCGCCCGCACATGGCGACAATGCCGGGCAACGCCTCCGAGTCGGGTATCCGAAGCAGCCGTTGCACTTCGGCGGTATTGCTGCTGGCCAGCTTGTCGACAACGCCTTCCAACAGCTTCCGGAGAGGATCGGAGGAGAGATTCGGCAGCCAGCTGACGAGTGGCTCGAGAGACGTGGAGCGGAGCTCGCGCAGCACTTCCCCGGCATGCGGATCCAGACCCAGGCCGCTCGCCTCGTCCAGCGATTGCAGCAACTGACCCAGAATAGCCCCCTCGCTCAGCCGCACCACAAAGCCGTCCAACCGCTGGATCTGCTCCAGGCGGAGATTCGCCGCCCGGTCCTTCAGGAGCTTGGACTCGCGGAGAACCGCGGCAGCGCTGCGAAAGTCCCGGCTGGTGAGAAGATTGGGGAAGAGCTGCTCGAGCACTCCCAGGACCTCATCGCGTACACCGCCCTCGGGCTGGGTTTCCATCAGGTCGAACAGCACATTGAGCGCGATTCCCCGAACGTCCCGCTTGTACTCTCCTTCCAGCTCACCGGCCAGGTAGGTGATCTCCTGTTCGTCGAGGAAGTACAGCGTTGAATCGACCTCATCGAGATCCACCACGCCTTTGGGCCGGGGAGGAGCCTCTTCGGCTACGAGCGCCTTGCGCTCCTCCGCCGTGGCGGTTCCGCCCGCGGTGCCCGAAGGTCCCGGCAGCTCTCCGCCGCCTTCGGCGAAAAAGTCGATGAAGCGATACTTGATGCATTCAAACTCGAGTGCCCACAGGAGGGTCAGGAGGTCGTCTCCCGCGTCGGCCGCGAGAAATCGTGCCTTGTTGATGGTCTCCAGGAAGCGGTGGAGCTCGAGTTCCTCGGCGCCCTTGTAGAGGGTGAGCGCGCGCATACCGTCCTTGAACAGAGTCCATGCGATGCTGTCGCTCTTGTTGATCTGGCGATACACCACCTGATCCTCCCAGATCAGCTCCGTCTCACTCACGTTGAGCACCAGCTCGTCCGTAGCCGCCCAGATCGGACGGAATGCCGCGCGGAGATTCTGGATGGCTCGCTGATAGATCGGATTGTTCGGCAGGTACATCTGAAAGGCGCGGAGCGCCTTGGCCATGATCTGGATCAGCTCCGAGACCTGGGACGCCGGCAGAAGCTGGGTTGAGGTCGGATCGGTAGTCACGCTGGATTCCCCAACAGATCCGCTACGTGAGCCACGTCCTTGTCGCCTCTCCCGCTGAGGCAAACCAGGACAGTATCGCTCCCCACCCACCGGCCCGCGGACCGCCGCACCCAGGCAAAGGCATGAGCGGTCTCCAGTGCCGGTATGATGCCTTCGAGCCGGCACAGCGCCTGGAACGCCTCGATCGCCTCGGCATCGGTGGCCGTCGAATAGATCACGCGGCCGGAGTCTCGCAGCTGGCTGTGCTCCGGCCCCACGCCGGGGTAGTCCAGACCGGCCGATATAGAATGCGCGGGCGCTACCTGCCCGTCTGCATTCTGAAGCAGGTAGCTCAGACTCCCGTGCAGGACGCCGGGGGTGCCGGCCGTGAGCGTGGCGCTGTGATGACCGCTGGCAAGTCCCTCACCGGCGGCTTCGACTCCCACCAGGCGCACCCCGGGATCGTTCAGAAAGCCGCTGAAGATTCCCATGGCGTTCGAACCACCCCCCACGCACGCCACCACGGTATGGGGCAACCCGCCGTAGCGCGCGAGCATCTGCTCCCGCGCTTCGCGACCGATCACCGCCTGGAAGTCACGGACCATTCGCGGAAATGGGTCGGGGCCCACCACCGACCCGATGATGTAATGAGTGCTGGGTACGTTCGTCACCCAATCCCGCAGCGCTTCGTTCGTGGCGTCCTTGAGAGTACGGGTGCCCGACTCGACCGGGATCACCGTGGCCCCGAGGAGCTCCATGCGGTAGGCGTTCAGACGCTGCCGGCGGAGGTCCTCGGCGCCCATGTAGACCACACACTCGAGCCCGAAGCGCGCGCACACCGTTGCCGTGGCCACTCCATGCTGTCCCGCGCCGGTCTCAGCGATGATTCTGCGTTTTCCCATCCGCAGCGCCAGCAGAGCCTGGCCGACGGTGTTGTTGATCTTGTGGGCACCGGTATGGTTCAAGTCTTCACGCTTGAGGACGACGCGAGCGCCCACCAACTCGCTGAAACGGGGAGCTTCCGACAAGGGCGAGGGGCGGCCGACGAACTCCACCAACAGATGCTCGAGCTCCGACCAGAACGTGGGATCCTCTCTGGCGGTGTCGTACAGCGCTGCGAGATCATCGAGTGCGGCAACGAGAGTCTCCGGCACATACCTGCCACCGTAGGGGCCAAACCGGCCCAGCTCGGCCTGATCAGGTGACTGAGCTATGGGCAAACACCGCCTCCACAAAGCGAATGATCTGGTGAGGGTCCTTGGTTCCCGGACTGGTTTCTACGCCTGAGCTCACATCGACTATCTCCGGCCGCACCTGGGACACCGCCGCTCCCACGTTGTCGGGTCGGAGACCTCCAGCCAGCACCATTCGATGCCCTGCGAGCCGGCGCCGCGCTTCGAAGGCCAGAGCCAGATCCAGAGGAACCCCGGCGCCGCCGGGGAGGTGAGGTACTTGGGGTTCTACCAGCACCGCATCAGACTCGAAATCGGTCTTCTCGACTGTGTCCAGATCCGAAGAAGCGGCGATGCGCGCTACCCGCCAGACCTCCAGCCCCTCGGTCTTCAGCCGTGCGGCGTCGGCCGGCGTATAAGGCCCGTGCAGCTGTGCCCCGCCCAACCCACAAACAGCAGCTATCCGCAGGATCTCATCAGGCGACTGGTCCGCAAAAACTCCCAGGACGGGAACCCCTGCGGCAGCAGCGACCACTTCACGGGCACCGTCCTCGGTAACGGTTCTGGGACCACCGGCAAAAACAACGCCCAGATACGCTGCTCCAGCGTGGGCAGCAAAGGCCGCATCACGGCCCTGCACGATGCCACAGAACTTGATCTTAGCGAGCACGTCGGGTCACCCCAGTCAACTCATCCAGCAGACTGGCGGGGGACGCTGCCGCGGAAAGCGCCGCTCCGATCAAGATCGCATCGGCGCCGGCTTCCGAGGCTCGTATGACATCCGCTCGATGAGCCATGCCGCTCTCAGCAACGGCTATGCACTGGGGGGGGACGCGGGCCACGATACGCAACGCCGCCTCGATGTCGATCCTGAACGTATCCAGATCCCGGCTGTTCACTCCGATGACCGAACCCCCCGCATCCAACGCGGTTCCCAACTCGTTCTCGTTATGAACCTCAACGAGAGCAGCCAGACCCAGACTCTCGGTATAGCTGAGCAGTGACTTGAGACGGTCCCCAAGAGCCCGGACGATAAGAAGGACTGCCGCGGCTCCCGCAGCACGCGCTTCCAGGATCTGAACTTCGTCCAGGATGAAATCCTTGCGCAGTACGGGAACCGGTGACCGTACGGCAGCCAACCGCAGATCATCGACGGATCCGCCGAAATAAACCGCATCAGTCAGAACCGAAATCGCGGCCGCGCCGTGCTCAGCATATAGGGCCGCCCGCTCGGCGGGATCCAGGTCCTCCCGAATCGCTCCGGCTGATGGCGAGCGGCGTTTCACCTCCGCGATCACTGCCACGACATCCGTCCGCAGCGCGTTTACCAAAGACGGCGGCTCCCGAACAGAGGCAGCCTCCAGCTCCAGGGTGGCGCGCCGGGTGCGCAGATCCTCGAGACCTCCCCTGGTGGACCTCAGGATTTGATCGAGCGTCACCTGCATCTTGTCCTTCGGCCGGTATTCGGGTATTCTGGTTCGGGCTCTATTCGGTCTTACACGCCGCCGTGAGGAACTCTGATGCCGTTGACCAAGCGCCAAAGCGAGATACTCAGCTACCTGCAAGGCCATATCAACCAGCAGCGCTACGCACCCAGCTTTGAGGAAATCGCCGAGCACTTTGGGTTTCAGTCGCTGGCCACGGTGCACGAGCATCTGACCAATCTCGAGCGCAAGGGCTACATACGGCGCTCCTACAACGAGAGCAGATCGATAGAGGTGATGCCCCCACGCGGCACGTCTGCCGCCACCGAAATTCCCCTACTGGGTAGAGTAGCTGCCGGTACCCCGATCGAGTCGCTCATGCACCAGGAAACCATCTCGGTCCCCGATCAGATGCTGCCCCGGAGGGGGCCAAACTATGCCCTCAAGGTGCAGGGCACCTCCATGGTCGACGAGCACATCGTAGACGGCGATATCGTCGTCGTTCACGGCAAACAAACCGCCGAGAATGGGGAGATGGTAATCGCCCTCGTCAACGGCAACGAGGCCACAGTCAAGAAGTTCTACCGCGAGGCGGGTGGGTGGATCCGGCTCCAGCCGGCCAATCCAACCATGCAACCTATGCGCTTCCAGGAGCACGATGTGCTGATCCAGGGCGTTGTGGTCGGGGTCATACGCAAATATTAACTGCGTATTTTTCGCCTCGCTGTCAGCCGTAATCGCTCCAGGACGCCCGCCGCGGCTCCGCTATCAAGGGCATTGGCAGCCCGTTCTACCGCTTCGTCCATCTGCCAGCCGTTGGCCGAGACGAACAGTGCCGCGGCGGCGTTCAGCAGCACTGCGCATCGAACCACTCTGCTCCCTTGGCCGGCAAACAGCCGCTCGATTCGAACTGCGTTTTCGGCTGGCTCACCGCCAGCCAGATCTTCCAAATTTCCGCTCTCAAGCCCGAATGTGGCCGGCTCCAGCTCCCAGGTGCTCACCCGTTCATCTCTCACTTCCCACACCAGCGTTGGCCCCGAAGGGCTGATCTCATCCATTCCCACGGCGGCATGGAGAACCAGCGCGTGCCTGGTTCCCAGCATGGCCAGCGTTTCCGCCACCACCTTCCCCCGAGCCGCCTCCGAGACACCCACGACCTGGCGCACCACTCCGGCCGGATTGGCCAGCGGCCCGAGGAGATTCATGATGGTGTGAACGCCAAGCTCTTTCCTCACCGGACCCATGTGGCGCATGGCCGGGTGGTATGCGGGTGCAAACAGAAACGTCAGTTTCGTGGACTCCAGAGCGTCCCGGGCAGCGTCGGGAGCTAGATCGATATCGATGCCGAGCGCTTCCAGAACATCTGCCGACCCTGAACGTGAGGTGTAGCTTCGGTTGCCGTGTTTGGCTACCGGCACTCCAGCCCCTGCAACGACGAACGCGGCGGCGGTGGAGATGTTGAGCGTCCCTACCCGTCCGCCACCGGTGCCGCAGGTGTCTACGAGGAGGTGCGGATCCTCGGTGTCGAGCCGGAGCATTGCGCAACGCAACGCCAGGGCCGCTCCCGCAACCTCGTCGGGCGTCTCCCCCTTGGATCGAAGTCCCATGAGAAGTGCCGCGATCTGAACCGGGGTCGCTTCTCCCCGCATAACCACTCCAAAAGCCGCCGCGCTACCCTCACGAGTGAGCGGCGCGCCCTGGGATAGCTGCTGGATAGCAAACCGCAGCGCGGCGTCGTGGGTCACGGGCACCGAAGCCGGGACAATGGGTACGTGTCTGGGGGAAAAAATTGTACTCGCCCGAAGCTGCTTTTGTCAATCGTGACAAGGATTTGCGTAGCTTGCCCCGAGGTGCATGGAACCACTAGATTCCGACGTGAGCCGGACCTTCCTCGCCACCCTACAGTACAACGGCACCGGCTTCGTTGGTTGGCAACGCCAACCCGCCGGGCGCTCGGTTCAGGCTGAAGTCGAGCGCGTTCTGGAGCGCCTCTTCGCGCGCCGCACGATAGCCCACGCGGCCGGGCGAACCGATGCCGGAGTGCACGCAATTGGGCAAGGCGTCAGCTTCACTGCACCCGCCAACTGGACCGATTCCGCCCTGCACCGCGCACTTAACGCCCTCCTCCCGAGGGATTGCTGGGTGGCCGCCGTGCACCCGGCGCAGTCGGGCTTTCATGCGCGGAAGTCGGCACTATCACGGCGATACCGCTACGACATCGGTCTTGATGGGGCCTCGGGGTCTCCCTTTCGAAGTCCGTTCGAGTGGGCGCTGGGCAGGCCGCTCGAACTCGAGCTGCTGCAGGCCGCGGCGCAGGTCATACGTGGCGAGCACGACTTCCGCGCCTTTGCCGCCAAGGTCGACAAGCCGCATTATCGCTGCGGCATAATGCAGGCTGATTGGGAACGCCGGCCGGATGGCCGGGGCGTGAGCTTTCAGGTAGAAGCCGACAGGTTCCTCCAGCGCATGGTCCGAATGCTGGTGGGAACGATGACCGACATAGGCCTGGGCCGGCGTCCTCTCAGTGACATGGCTGCCCTTCTCGAGCGCCAGGACAACGGAACCACCAGCGCCCCCGCACCGCCGCAGGGACTTTACTTCGTCTCTGTAGTCTATCCACCAGAACTTTTCACTGAGCCGGCGAGAGAGCCGCATGCCGCAGTACAGCCGGCGTAGCCTCCTGGTGAGTACCTCGGTCCTTGCCCTGGCAGGATGCCGGGATGAGCCACTGCGCTCCGTAGTGGCCAGCGCCGGGGCCCAGACCTCGGCCCGTATCACTGAAGCGCAGAACGCCACCGGCTCCTCCCGCAACACGGCGCTGGTAGCGGCGGCGGACCGGGCGGGGCCGGCGGTCGTGTCGATCAACGTGACCTCAAGACAACACGCTGGTCGCCGCTCTCCCTGGGACTTCTTCTTCGTCCCGGAAGGCGCCCGGGTCGTTCAGGGCTACGGCACTGGGTTCGTACTCAGGCCTGATGGGATCATCGTCACCAATCAGCACGTGGTATCGAACGCTGAGCGCGTCGTAGTGACGCTACCGGATGGCAGCGATCTGCCGGCGACGTTGCTGGGAGAAGATCCCCTCACCGACATCGCCGTCCTGAAAGTGAAGCGAGACAGACTTCCGACCGTGGCGTTGGGCCGCAGCACCGATTTGATGATTGGCGAATGGCTCGTGGCACTCGGCAACCCGTACGCATATCTCCTGGGCAATGCCGAACCATCGGTGTCCGTCGGGGTGGTAAGCGCAACCGGTCGCAACATTCTGCCGGGTGGCGATCAGACCGGACTCTATCTGGACATGATCCAGACCGATGCGGCCATCAATCCCGGTAACTCGGGCGGACCTCTTACCAACGCCCTGGGTGAGGTGGTAGGGGTAAACTCATCGATCTTCAGCAGCAGCGGCGGTTCGGTTGGCCTGGGCTTCGCCATTCCCATCGAGCGCGCGGTGAGAGTCGCCGATGAGATCATCAAGCGCGGCTCGGTGCGGCGCGCCTGGGTTGGGCTCGATGTGCAGGGTGCCCGAGCCATGCGCGACTGGAAAAGTCAGGGCGGCGTAGTGGTGGCCGGGATTGCCCCCGACGGCCCGGCGGCGCGAGCTGGGGTACGCAAGAACGACGTACTTATCGAGGCCAACGGACGCCGGCTCCGCAACTACCTTGACTGGGAGGCGGTAAAGCTCGACTTGCACGTGGGAGACGCAGTGCAGGTGGCGGTGCGGGGGGAAGGCGTCGCCAGCTCCCGGCGTATCGTGACCGGGGACCTTCCTACCGTCACGGCGGAAAAGATTACCGTGCTCCAGGACCTGCAGCTGATCAACGTTACACCCGCCGTGCAGGCGGAGCGCTCCATCCGCAGCGACCAGGGTGCCCTCATCTTTCGGCTCTCGCCCGCGGTCAGCCGCGCCACCGGACTTCGGCCGGGAGATGTAATCCTGGCGGTTGATCGAACGCCGGTCCGCAATGCCTCCGAGGTGTCGGGCCTGCTGAACGTGCGCCCCGGCCAGGTGCTGAGGATCTACGTCGAGCGAGAGGGGCAGGTCACCTTCACCGACCTGATGTTCCGATGAGCGGCGATCGCTGGCGCTCCCCACTGGGATCCCGTTATGCCTCGCCTGCCATGCAGACGCTTTGGGGTGAGCGCCACCGGATTGGACTCTGGCGCCGGCTCTGGCTGGCGCTGGCCGAGACCGAACGCGAGCTGGGGCTCGATATTCCGGAACAGGCTATCGCGCAGATGCGTGATCACCTGGACGATGCCGACCTCGAGCTGGCTGCGCGCTACGAGCGCCGTTTCCGCCACGATGTCATGGCGCACATACATGCCTTTGGCGACCAGGCCCCCGCGGCCCGCGCCTATTTGCATCTCGGCGCAACCAGCGCCTTCGTCACCGACAATGCCGACCTGATGGTCATGCGCGACGGTCTCCGCCTTCTCCTCGGCCGGCTGATCGCGGTGCTCGGCGCCCTGGAGCGCTTTGCGGCGCGTTATGCAAACCTCCCGTGCCTTGCTTACACCCACTTCCAGCCGGCCCAGCTCACCACAGTGGGTAAGCGAGCCACGCTGTGGATGCAGGACTTCGCCCTGGATGTCGAGGAGATCTGCCGCCGCATCGAGACCATGCGGCTGCGTGGCTGCAAAGGGACCACCGGCACCCAGGCCTCATTCCTGGAGCTATTCGGCAACAATCAGGACACTGTGCGCGAGTTGGATCGCCGGGTGGCATCCCGGCTCGGCTTTGGTGCGGCGTTCATGGTTACCGGGCAGACCTACACTCGCAAGGTCGACAGCAATGTCCTTGACGCTCTAAGCGGGATCGCGCAATCGGCCGCGAAGCTGGCCGGTGACCTCCGACTGCTGCAGCACGAGGGGGAGCTGCTCGAGCCGTTCGAGTCCGAGCAGATCGGGTCGAGCGCCATGGCATACAAGCGCAATCCGATGCGCGCCGAGCGAATCAGCGGGCTGGCACGGTTCGTCATCTCACTGCAAGCCAACACCGCAAACACAGCAGCGAGTCAGTGGCTCGAACGAACTCTGGACGATAGTGCCAACCGCCGGCTCACTCTCCCTGAAGCGTTCCTCGGCACCGACGCCATCCTGGTGCTCGCAACCAACATCGCGGCTGGGCTCGAGGTCCGCGAAGACGTGATCCGCCGGCATGTGGCTGAGCAGATGCCCTTCATGGCAACCGAGCGGTGGTTGATGCTTGGCACCGCGGCCGGAGGAGACCGGCAGGCGTTGCACGAGGTGGTCCGCCGGCACAGTTTGACGGTGGCGGAGGCGGTAAGCCGGGGCGAGCCCAACGCTCTGCTCGAACGACTCGCCGCTGATCCGGCTTTCCGTGGAGTGCCTGTGGCGGCCCTGGGTGCCGAGCTCGATCCGGCCAACTATATCGGTCGCGCCCCTCAGCAGGTCGCTGAGTTCGTAGAGGAGTACCTGAGGCCTTTGCTGTCCCGGGCCCGCCCTCTCGCATCGGAAGCCGAAGCCGCCGAGGTACGAGTATGAGCCCCTCGCTGCGCTCAGGGCCGGCTGTCACCGAGAGCCGGCTCCCACTCCCGCTGCTTCGTCAGGGTAAGGTCCGTGAGGTTTATGAGGTGGACCAGAGTCACCTGCTGATCGTGGCGAGCGACCGGGTCAGCGCCTTTGACGTCGTCATGCGGGAGCCCATTCCCCGTAAAGGCGCGGTGCTCACCCAGATGAGCGCGTTCTGGTTTCAGCTGCTGGCCGACGTGTTCCCTTCTCATTACGTCACCGCGAGCACCAGTGAAATCCTGGAGCGGGTGCCGCAGCTGAGCGGCTTAGAGGAGCAGATTGCCGGGCGGGCAATGCTCGTCCTCAGGGCGGTACCCGTGCCCTTCGAGTGTGTCGTACGCGGGTTCATTTCTGGATCAGCGTGGGCCGAGTATCGGAACCGGGGAACTCTTGCCGGGGAGCCGCTGGATCAAGGTCTGACCGAGAGCGCACGACTCGACCCCCCTCTCTTCTCGCCGGCCACCAAGGCTGAGACCGGGCACGATATCAACGTCCCATTCGCTGCCGTGGCCGAGGCACTGGGGCCGGCGCTGGCCGCCCGTTTGAAGGAGGCAAGCTTTGCGCTCTACCAGGCAGGCCGGGACCATGCCGCGGCGCGCGGAATCATCATCGCCGATACCAAATTCGAGTTCGGCGCCGATGCCCAGGGTACCCTCCGTCTCATCGATGAAGTTCTGACGCCGGATTCGTCGCGCTTCTGGCCGGTCGACCGATATCTTCCCGGGCGGGTTCAACCCAGCTTCGACAAGCAGCCACTTCGGGACTATCTCGCCTCGATCAGGGCAGCGGGCGGCTGGGATGGCGAAGCCCCCCCACCGGCGCTTCCTCCGGAGGTGGTAGAGGCAACGAGCCGCCGATATTTGGAAGCCTTCCGGCTCCTCACCGAACGGAATCTGGAGCAGAATCTGTGATCCGTACCGCGCCCGAAGGACGGTGGTTCATCATCGCAGCCTGGGTTATCGCCCTGGCTTTGGTTCTCGCCGCCCTCAGGTCGGGATCTCCGGTCTGGTGGAGCGTAGCCTTCATCTGGGTCCTGGTGGCAGTATGGGTTGTTGCCTTCTTCCGCGATCCCTTGCGTAGCGGTAAGCGGGGTGATCGCTACATCCTGGCTCCAGCCGATGGCAAGGTCGTTAGTGTGCTCGAGACCGACGAGCCGGCGTTCTTCGGCGGTAGAGCCGAGCGGGTTTCGATCTTCATGAACGTGTTCGACTGCCACGTCAACCGTTACCCGACCGATGGCACGGTGGCCTATCGTCACTACAACGCGGGCAAGTTCGGCCACGCAGCCGCGGAGAAATCCAGCCTCGACAATGAGCAATCTTCGGTCGGGCTCACCACGTCCCGTGGTAAAGTGCTGGTCCGGCAGATCGCTGGGCTGATCGCCCGGCGGATCGTAACGGATCACGAAGTCGGCAAGTCGGTGCAGCAGGCGGATCGGCTGGGAATGATCCGCTTTGGGTCCCGGGTGGACATTTTCCTTCCGCCTGGCGGTACCCGGGTTCTTGTAAAGGTCGGGGACACTACTGTGGCGGGGGTGACCGTGGTAGCAGAATGGATCTGAGGCAGCGCCGGGAGGGGTTAAAGCGACCCTCCATACGCCAGGTGGTAGTGGTGATGCCCAGCACCTTTACGCTGGGAAATCTTTTTTTCGGCTTCTGGGCCATCGTCTCAGCCTTCAACGGAAACTTCCGGTGGGCCGGCTGGTTCATCGTCTTCGCCGGTATTCTCGACATGCTGGACGGCAGAGTGGCGCGATTGTCAGGCACGGGAACCCGGTTCGGCGCCGAGCTCGACTCCCTGGTGGACGTGATCTCGTTCGGGGTAGCCCCGGCGTTACTCATGTACTTCCTTGACTTCTCCAACGCCGGTCGATTCGCCTGGATCCTTTGCTACATCTACGTGGTAGCTGTGGCTCTGCGGTTGGCTCGTTTTAACGTACTGTCGGCCGGCAAGCCCCCCGGTGCGTGGTTCACGGGACTACCATCCCCGGCGGCCGGTATGACACTCGCCGTTTACTACCCTTTCAGCCAGACCAACTGGTACCGAGCTACGCCGGCGTATCTCGACCTTCAGCATGAAGGCCTGGTGGTCCTGATGCTTCTCCTGGCGGTGCTGATGGTGAGCAACGTCAAGTATCCAAAGTTCCCGCCTATCGGACTTCACAGCAGAAAGGGGATATTCGGCCTGACGGTTCACCTGGTGATTCTGCTGGGCGGCCTGATCGTGCCCGAGTACTTCCTGTTCCCATTGGGTTTGTTCTACGTCGGATACGGCATCGTGCGCGCCACCATTCTTGGTCTCATGGAGCGCCCTGAGCCGGTCCCCATGGGGGAGCAGCGGCTGGCCGAGGACAACGATCCGACGTTGCCACCCCCTCTGTCCCACGAACGGCGGAATCGCTGGGGCGATCGCCGCCAGGAGGCGGAGGAATGACCTTCAGAGTGCACGTCCGGGTGATGCCGCGCGAGGGGCTGCTCGACCCCCAGGGCCAGGCGGTGGAGCACGCGCTCAGCGCCCTGGGCTTCGAGGAAGCTGGTGCTGTCCGGATCGGCCGTGCCATAGAGCTCGACGTGGCGGCCGCTTCGCGGGACGAAGCCGAGACCCGGGCCCGGCAGATGTGCGACAAGCTCCTGGCCAACCCGGTGACGGAGGACTACCTGCTCGAGGTAGAGGAGGACTGATGCCGCGAGTAGCGGTGGTGCGGTTCCCCGGCAGCAATTGCGATCTCGACACGCTGCGTGCGGCAGAAGGTGTTGGGGCCGACGCCTACCTCGTCTGGCACCGAGACACCGACCTGCGCGATGCCGACGTGGTGATCCTCCCCGGCGGGTTCAGTTACGGTGACTACCTCCGCTCCGGTGCCATCGCCCGCTTCAGCCCCATAATGCAGGCGGTGCAGCGTCACGCTGCCGCCGGGGGGCCCGTGCTCGGCATCTGCAACGGATTCCAGATTCTTTGTGAGGCCGACCTGTTGCCGGGCGCCCTCCTGCGAAACGCGGGGCTCAGCTTCGTGTCGAAGCCGGTCGATGTAATCGTCGAACGGCCCGACACCGCCTTTACCTGCGACTACGATTCCGATTGCCGGCTTCGATTACCGGTGGCACACGGCGATGGCCGTTTTGTGGCCGCGCCCGATACTCTGCGGATGCTCGAGGCTGAAGGCCGGGTGGTGTTGCGCTACGTGGCCGCCACCGAGCGCTCGCCCTTCCAACCCAATCCGAACGGTTCGGCGAATCATATCGCGGGCATTTGCAACGCTGACGGAAACGTGGTCGGTATCATGCCGCATCCGGAGCGGGCCGCGGACCGGCTGCTAGGCCTTACCGGAGGCAGCGGATTCTTCACATCAATGGTCACCTTGCATCAGGACAGCTAATTCAGGGGTATGAGCCTATGAAGCCGGAAAAGCCAAGTCGCAACGAAGATGAGTACTTCGCTCGGGAGGACGCCGAGCTGCTCCGGAAACAGCGGGAGCGGGCCAGCGTCGCCAGCGCCGAGGCCGAGCGTAAGACCCATTACATGAAGTGCCCCAAGGATGGCTACGACCTTGTGAGCAGCCAACACCACGGCGTGACGATCGAGACCTGCGCCCACTGCGGCGGCATGTGGCTCGACGCCGGCGAGCTCGAGACGGTAGCGAAAGACGATTCGCCCAACGTGATCACCCGGGTGTTCTCGGACGCCCTGTCCAGCTTCCGTCGCTCACCCCGTGGCGCCGACAAGCATTCGTCTGGCCCCGGCCACTCCCGTTGAGAAGCCGCCGTTGACCGGCTCCATGGTCGCCGGTGCGGTTACGGACGCAGTATCGCTGACCGGCGAGCCTGCCGTCACTCCCGCCCTGGTGCGGGAGCACAGCCTCAACGAGATGGAATACGCCCGCATCGTGGAGCTGCTAGGTCGCACGCCCACCTTTACCGAGCTCGGGGTGTTCTCTGCCCTCTGGTCTGAGCACTGCTCGTACAAGCACTCCAGGCCGGTGCTGAAGACCTTTCCCACCACAGGACCGCACGTGGTGCAGGGGCCGGGTGAGAACGCGGGGGTTCTGAGGCTGCCCGAAGGATGGGCCGTGGCCTTCAAGATCGAGTCCCACAACCATCCCTCCGCCGTAGAACCGTATCAGGGCGCGGCCACTGGGGTCGGCGGCATCCTTCGCGACGTGTTTACCATGGGCGCCCGGCCCGTGGCCCTGCTCAACAGTCTGCGCTTTGGGCCGCTCGAGGAGCCTCGTAACCGATACCTCTTTGCCGGCGTGGTCCGGGGAGTGGGCGACTACGGCAACTGCGTTGGGGTCCCCACCCTGGGAGGCGAGGTGAACTTCGCTCCGGGCTACTCGGGGAATCCCCTGGTCAATGCCATGTGTGTGGGGTTGCTCAGAGAGAACGAGCTTATCCGCGCTGCCGCCCAGGGCGTGGGAAACGTCCTGCTCGTCGTGGGAGCCCGCACCGGCCGTGACGGAATCCATGGTGCCAGCTTCGCTTCAGAGGAGCTTTCGGAAAAGAGCGAAGCGCGCCGCCCGCAGGTGCAGGTTGGCGATCCGTTCACCGAGAAGCTCCTGCTGGAGGCCAGTCTGGAGCTGATCACTTCGGGTTTGATCGTCGCTATCCAGGACATGGGCGCAGCGGGGCTCACCAGCTCCTCGGCCGAAATGGCGGCTCGCGGTGGAGTTGGAGTAGAGATCGATACCAGCCTGGTACCCACCCGCGAGCCGGACATGACCCCTTACGAAATCCTGTTGTCCGAGTCGCAGGAGCGGATGCTCATCGTTGCCGAGCCACACCGATTGCCGGAGATCCAGTCAGTCTGCATTCGCTGGGAGCTTACGGCTACTCCGATAGGTCATGTAACCGACGATGGGGTCTTCAGGGTGCGGCACGACGGTCAAACCGTGGTCGCCATACCGGGCCAGCGTTTGGTGGATGACTGCCCGGTATACCTCCCCGAAGCCAAAGAGGGCGAGGAAGCCCGTTCCCGGCGGGCGACGGTTGACCCGGGTGCTCCGGTGGTGGATCTCGAGGGCGCCCTAGAGATGCTGCTCGATCACCCCAACATCGCCAGCAAACGCTGGGTCTACGAGCAGTACGACTCGACCGTCCAGGCGTCCACGGTGCTTCCGCCCGGCTCCGATGCCGGCGTGATCCGGGTCCCGGGCGCACGGTTCGGTCTGGCTATGACGATCGACTGCAACAGCCGGCTCGTCTCACTGGATCCCTACGAAGGGGGCAAGGCGGCAGTGGCCGAAGCCGCCCGCAACCTGGCCTGCACCGGCGCCCGGCCGCTCGGCCTCACCGACTGCCTCAACTTCGGCAACCCCGAGAGACCCGAGGTCTTTTTCCAGTTTCGTGAATCGGCCCGGGGAATATCCGACGCGTGCAGGGTGTTCGGCACACCCGTGACCGGAGGCAATGTCTCTTTCTACAATGAGAGCCCGCGTGGCGCCATCGATCCTACCCCGACAATCGGAATGGTGGGGCTGCTCTCAAGGGTCGAAGATCGAGTCGGCAGCCACTTCGACTCGGCCCGGGATGAAGTGTTCATCATCGGCGAGACCAGCGGTATCCTGGGCGGCTCCGCCTACTGGGCCGAAGTTTGTGACTTCGTCGGGGGAGATCCTCCGGCGGTCGATCTCGAGGCCGAGCTGCAGCTGCAGCGCTTTCTCGTGGCCGCCGCGGAGCAGCGAATGCTCCGGTCGGCGCACGACTGCTCGGAAGGCGGCTTGGCGGTGACACTGGCCGAAGCGGCAATGGGTGGGCCGTACGTACCTGGTAGTCTGGGGGCCTGCCTCGACCTCACGGGCTACGCCCCTGACGTACCGGTAGACGGCGTCCTGTACGGAGAAGACGGTGCCCGCGCGGTAGTGACCTGCGCTCCTTTGCAGATCACACGGCTGATTGCCCTGGCAAACGAGCACGGTGTCCCGGTGTTTCACGCGGGTCGGGTGGAGAGCGCCGGTACCCTGGAACTTCAGGTAGGGGCCCACCTGTTCTCCTGGAGCACCGATGCACTGCGGCGGATCTACTCGGAAGCTATCCCGCGGAGGATGCAGCACACCGCAGTGGATCGTATGGCAGGAGAATAAGAATGTGCGGCATCATTGGCGTTTCCGGTGTTCCCGACGCGGCCCGACTGGCCTACCTCGGGCTCTACGCCCTCCAGCACAGAGGGCAGGAGAGCGCGGGCATAGTAGCGGTTGACCAGGAGGGAATGGCTCGGTCCCATCGCGGAATGGGACTGGTCGCCGAGAACTTCGACGATCAGAATCTGGCGGAGCTTCCCGGGGACGTAGCGGTGGGCCATACCCGGTATTCCACAACCGGGAGCACCGTCCTCGCCAATGCCCAACCCTGCAGCGTGAATACCCGCTGCGGCCCCCTCTCAATCGCACACAACGGCAACCTCATCAACGCCGGAACCATCAAGCACGAGCTGGTTGCGCGGGGAGCGATCTTTACCGGATCCAGCGACACCGAGGTCCTGGTGCACTTGATTGCGCGCTCCGCGGGCGCCACCGTGGAAGACCAGATCCGGGACGCGCTGGAGCAGGTGGATGGCGCCTACAGTCTGGTGATAACCGTTGGGCGCACGATGTACGCCGTCATCGACAGCCGTGGCTTTCGTCCGCTGGTGATCGGCCGGCTGAGTAGCGGGATCGTGGTGGCGTCGGAAACCTGTGCCCTGGATCTGATCGGCGCTTCGATAACATGTGAGCTGCGCCCGGGCGATTTCGTCCGTATCGAGGATGGCCAGGTTACTCACCTGCCCCGCCTTGCCCCGCGACCCGTCAGCCGCTGTGTCTTCGAGCTGGTGTACTTCGCCCGCCCGGACAGCACCGTCTTTGGCAAGTCGGTCGACGGTGTCCGGCGGGAGCTCGGACGGCAGCTGGCCCGGGAGAAACCGGCGCCCGCAGGTGAGGTGGTTTTCAGCGTCCCCGACAGCTCCAACGCCATGGCGCTCGGCTTTTCCGAGGCGTCGGGCATCAAGCTGGAGCACGGGCTGATCAGAAATCACTACGTCGGCCGCACGTTCATCAATCCAACGCAGGCGCTCCGGGTTGCCAAGGTAAAGATCAAGTTCAATCCGGTGCGCGAGGTGATACAGGGCAAATCCGTGGTGGTGGTAGACGACAGCCTGGTTCGCGGCAACACCAGCAAGGAGCTGGTGCAAATGATTCGCGCCGCGGGCGCCCGCGAGGTCCACCTGCGACTGGGCTCCCCGCCGATCACCGGACCGTGCCACTACGGCATCGACACTCCGACCCGGGAGGAGCTGATCGGTGCAACCCATTCCATCGAAGAGATCCGTGAGTTTCTTGCCGTCGACAGTCTTGGCTACCTCTCCCTCGAGGGGATGGTCACGGCGGCGGGCAAGGATACTGGCTTCTGCCACGCCTGCTTCTCAGGCAAATACCCCACCACCACGCCGGACGATCTCGTGCAGCTGCGGCACACCAAACCGCTTATTGCCACGCTCGCATGAGCGGGCCCTATACTCAGCCGCTGGTCTATTTTTTCGGGCAGGGCCGCGCCGACGGCACCGCCGCCATGAAGGATGTCCTTGGGGGCAAAGGTGCGGGTCTGGCCGAGATGACTACGATCGGCATCCCGGTCCCTCCCGGCTTTACCATCGCCAGCAATCTCTGCCTCCACTATCTCGAGAGCCGCCAGTTTCCCAAGAGACTGCAGGCGCAGGTTGAGAACGCGCTGCAGCGGCTGGAGAGTGGCACCGGCAAGCACCTGGGCGACGGAGACAACCCGCTGCTGGTATCGGTGCGCTCCGGGGCCGCTGTGTCGATGCCGGGCATGATGGAAACCATCCTCAACCTGGGCCTGAACGACGTGACCGTGGAGGGTCTCACCCGGCAAAGCGGAAACCCGCGCTTCGCGTGGGATTCCTACCGCCGCTTCGTGCAGATGTACGGCAGCGTGGTGTTCGATCTTTCCAAGAAGCCGTTCGAGCAGATCCTGGAAGAACACAAGCAGCGCTGCAACATCGAGCGCGACATCGACCTGCCGGTCGAGGAGATGCAGGCGGTAGTACGCCGGTTCAAGCAGCGCGTCCGCGAGGATGCAGGTAAGGAGTTTCCCGAGGAACCGCTCGCTCAGCTCTGGGGCGCTATTGCCGCGGTGTTCGAGAGCTGGAATACCCGCCGCGCTATCGACTACCGCAAACTCCACGACATCCCCGACTCGATGGGCACGGCGGTCAACATCGTCGCCATGGTCTTCGGGAATCTGGGGGAGGACTCGGGAACGGGGGTCACATTCAGCCGCGACCCGTCTACCGGTGAACAGACGCTTTACGGCGAGTACCTCCTCAATGCCCAGGGCGAAGACGTTGTGTCGGGGAGCAGAGACCCGTTGCCGATCGGTACCATGAAGGAGCGT
The DNA here is from genome assembly GCA_013813435.1 of Gemmatimonadales bacterium. GTDB lineage: Bacteria > Gemmatimonadota > Gemmatimonadetes > Gemmatimonadales > GWC2-71-9 > CAVVWJ01. Next base: position 7,068 of record JACCRS010000111.1, on the reverse strand, counting down.
CTGCCCCACGCCTATCAGGAGCTCGAGCGGGTTGCCCGGACCCTGGAGCGCCATTTCCGCGACGTGCAGGACATGGAGTTCACCATCGAGCGTGGCAATCTGTACATGCTGCAGACCCGGCGGGCCCAGCGCTCGGGCCACGCAGCCGTGCGCATCGCGTGCGACATGGTGGATGAAGGCCTCATCTCCGAGCAGGAGGCCGTGGCCCGCATTCCGCCCAACGACCTGAATCAGCTGCTCCATCCCACGATCGATCCGCACAGCAAGCTGGATCTGCTCACTACCGGCCTGCCCGCCTCACCCGGAGCCGCTTGTGGTACAGTGGTGTTCGACGCCGATCGGGCCGAGCGCCTGGGGCGCGCGGGCCAGGCGGTGATTCTGGTGCGCCGTGAGACCTCACCAGAGGACTTCCACGGGATGGTTATGGCCAAGGCGATCCTGACGGCACGCGGGGGTATGACATCGCACGCCGCCGTGGTCGCGCGCGGCATGGGAAAGCCATGCGTTGCCGCCGCCCAGGGCCTGATGGTGGACGAGAAGGCGAATCGCTTCTCGGTGAACGGCCGAAGCATTACCGAAGGCGACTGGATCACTGTCGACGGCAGCACCGGCAAGGTGTTCGCGGGGCAGGCCGCGCTCATCGCGCCGGAGCTCAGCGGCAACTTCAACCGCGTCATGAAATGGGCTGACCGGATCATGCAGCTCCGGGTGCGAGTCAACGCCGATACCCCGGGCGACGCCCACCGGGGGCGGGACTTTGGCGCTGAGGGGATCGGGCTCTGCCGCACCGAGCACATGTTCTTTACCGGAGACCGCCTGGTGGCCATGCGCGAGATGATCGTGGCCCAGGATGTTGCCGGCCGCCAGCGCGCGCTGGCCAAACTGCTGCCCATGCAGCGAGGCGATTTCGAGGCCATCTTCCGGGCCATGGAGGGATACGCAGTCACCATACGACTGCTGGATCCTCCGCTGCACGAGTTTCTTCCCAAGGAACCCCACGAGATCGCAGCGCTGGCCCGGGAGCTGGGGATGGAGACCGCAACGCTCACCGGCATCATCGAGCGGCTGCACGAGGTGAATCCGATGCTGGGCCTCAGGGGCTGCCGGCTCGGCATCATCTATCCCGAAATCACGGCGATGCAGGTGCGCGCCATTTTCGAGGCGGCCTGCACCGTCGCCGCCCGAAAGGGCCGGGTCATGCCGGAGGTGATGATCCCGCTTACCGCCACCGTTGTGGAATTCCGAAAGCAGGCGCTGATCGTGCGGCAGGTGGCCGAGGAGGTGTTTCAGGAGCGACAGATCACCGTGCCTTATCTCCTCGGAACTATGATCGAGCTACCCCGGGCAGCCCTGACGGCAGATGAGATCGCCCGAGAGGCACAGTTCTTTTCTTTTGGCACCAATGACCTCACCCAGACCACGTGGGGACTTTCCCGCGACGATGCCGGCCGTTTCCTCCCCTACTACCTCGAGCACGGCGTCATCGAGGACGACCCCTTCCAGGTCCTTGATCAGGCCGGCGTCGGCAAGCTCATCGCAATGGCCTGCGACCTCGGCCGGCGCACCCGGCCCGATCTTAAGCTCGGCATCTGTGGCGAGCACGGTGGCGATCCGAGCGCGGTGGCCTTCTGCGACCGCCTGGGCATGAACTACGTCTCCTGTTCCCCATTTCGCGTACCCATTGCACGGCTCGCGGCTGCCCAGGCGGCCCTGGCCGCGCGTGGTACCATGGACCGAACCCGCGCTACAGTCTGAGGACCCCGCTGGGCCACGAGGAAGGCACATGACCGAACCCCTGGTGGGGATCGTGATGGGGAGCGACTCCGACTGGGAGGTCATGCAGCACGCCGCCAAGCGGTTGGTCGAGTTCAGTGTGCCGCACGAAACTCGGGTCGTCTCCGCCCATCGCACGCCCGACCTCCTGTATCGGTACGCCGAGGGCGCGGCCGACAGGGGACTGCGCTGCATTATCGCGGGAGCGGGAGGGGCGGCTCACCTTCCGGGCATGCTGGCAGCCAAGACGACGCTTCCGGTGCTCGGCGTTCCGGTGCCTACCAGGCACCTTCAGGGCCTGGATTCCCTGCTCTCGATCGTTCAGATGCCGGCGGGGATACCGGTGGCAACCTTCGCCATTGGGAGCGCCGGGGCGGGAAACGCAGGGCTGTATGCGGTGGCTATCCTGGCTCTCAATAACCCCGACCTCAGTGAGCGGCTGGAGGAGTTCCGGCGGGCCCAGGAGCGGCGGGCGCTGGACACCCGATTGCCGGAGCCTTCATGATCCTGCCCGGCGCCACAGTCGGCGTCGTCGGAGGCGGACAGCTGGGCAGAATGCTCGCGCTGCAGGCCCGCACCATGGGTTACCGGGTGGTGGTGCTCGATCCCGATCCGCAGAGCCCGGCGGGTGCGCTGGCGGACCATCACATCCAAGCAGGCTACGACGATCAGCTCGCCCTGGCCGAGCTAGCCGACAGATGCGCAGCCGTCACCACCGAGTTCGAGAACGTCCCCGCCACCACTCTCGCTACGCTTGCCCGTTCGGTTATGGTCCGCCCGTCCGCCGAGGCGGTATCCATTACGCAGGACCGGATCGCCGAGAAGTGCTTTCTTCAGAGTCACGGATTCGCCACGGCCCCGTTCCGTCCCGTGCGAACGGTGAGCGAGCTCCTCGAGGGGCTCGGTGCGCTGCCCTTCCCTTCTCTCCTCAAGACCAGCCGCCTGGGGTACGATGGCAAGGGGCAGGCAACGATCGGGAGCGAGGACGATGCAGTCCTCGCTTTCGAGCGTTTCGGCGGGGTGCCCTGCGTCCTCGAATCTCGACTGGATCTTGATTGCGAGCTGTCGGTGATAGTAGCCAGAGGGGCGAACGGAGACATGGCCACATTTCCGGTGGCGGAGAACCGGCACCATGACGGAATACTCGAGACCTCGGTGGTGCCGGCACGGATACCGGCGGCCCTGGCCGGCCAGGCTGCCCAGGCCGCCACGGCGATCGCAGAGGCGATGGCTTATGTAGGAGTGCTTGCGGTGGAGCTGTTTGTCGTGAAAGGCGGGCTCATCGTGAACGAGATGGCGCCCCGGCCACACAACAGCGGTCATTATACCTTGGACGCGTGTTCCGCAAATCAGTTCGAGCAACAGCTTCGGACATTATGCGGACTTCCCCTCGCGCGTCCCTGGCTGCTGTCGCCGGTTGCCATGATCAACCTGCTGGGCGACCTCTGGTCTGAGGGCGAGCCCCGGTGGGAGGAGGCATTGAGACGAACCGGGGTCCGGCTGCATCTTTATGGCAAGTCCGAGGCCCGCCCAGGTCGCAAGATGGGTCACCTCAACTGCCTTGCCCCGGATCCGGACCGGGCGTTGGCCATCGCTCTGGAAAGCAGAGACGCCCTTCGCGCCCGTCGGCGCTGACCCTTACTGAAAGACATACTTATGTACCTCACTTCAGTTCTTGCTCTTATTGCTATGATCGGGGGACCGGCACCTGCCGTTCTGATCACTCACCCTGATACCGCGTGCCAATCCAGGAACGTTCCGATGGAAGGTCGCAAGAGCCCGCTGGATTCGTTGACCTTTGACATTGCCGACAAGCCGGTCAAAGTGTGCTATGGTCGCCCTTCGGCCCGCGGACGGACGATGCTTGGCGGGCAGATCGCATACGGCAAGCTGTGGCGAACCGGTGCCAATGAGCCCACCATCCTCTACGCGCCGGTTCCCTTGCGCGTGGCCGGACTGGCTGTGCCGCCGGGAGTCTATTCGCTGTATACCGTGCCGGGAGCAGGAGAGTGGGAGATCATCGTGAATCGGTCCACCTCCCAGTGGGGCGAGGAGGGGAACTACACTAAAGAGGTGAAAGCCCAGGAGCTGGGCCGGGCCAAGCTGAAGAGTGAGAGGCTCACGAAATCGGTGGAGACCTTTGCTATACGGGCCGAGCCGGCCGGTAACAAGGCTGCATCGCTGTTGCTGGAGTGGGAGAAGACCCGGGTGCGTATTCCGGTGCAGGCGGGAAAGTAGATGTCGGCTCGGGCGCTTCGCTCCCTCAGGATGACATGCTTCTGACACCCTCTATCAACCGATCCACGTCCTCCTGGGTCGTATAGCAGGCGCAGCCGGCGCGAACCAGCCCGTCGTTCAGTTTAAGCCGTTCGACCACGGTGCTGGCATAGAAGTCTCCGCTGGAGACGAAAACGCCGCGATCGGCCAGGTGACGAGCTACCGCAACGGCTGGCCTGCCCTTCACCGTAAATGCCACCGTGGGTGTTCGAGGTGAGCCGGGCTTCGGGCCGTAAAGCGTGACACCATCGATGTCAGAGAGTCCATCCCACATGCGTTGCAGCAGGCTGTGACCCCGGCTGTGCAAGCCGGCAAAGCTGCTCGCGAGGCGGGCCCGCCGGGTTTCTCCGGTCCCCAGGGCAGCGAGCCAATTAACCGCCGCGGCGGCTCCAACGATGCCCTCGTGATTTTGAGTACCGGTCTCCAGCCGCTCGGGCGCGTAGTCAGGTGCGGGAGCGAGCTTGGGCACGTCTACGCTCTGAAACATTGCTTCACGACCGAACAGTATGCCGACGTGAGGTCCGTAGAACTTGTAGGCCGAGCAGGCCAGGAAGTCGCAGCCGATCTTCGCAACATCTACCAGCTCATGCGGTGCGTAGTGGACCGCGTCCACGAAGGTAAGCGCTCCGCCGGCGCGCGCCATGGCCGCCGCGCGCCCCACGTCGGTGATCGTGCCCAGTGCGTTCGACGCGGCGCCGATGGCAAGGAGCCGAGGTTTCTCCGCGAGCCGCTCCTCCAGCCGATTCCAGTCGAGCGAGCCGGTGCCGACGTTCAGAGGCACCGACACCACCGTTATCCCCCGGTCACGCTCGAGGGCGCGCCATGGAGCTACGTTGGCGTGATGATCCAGCTCAGTGATTACCACCTTGTCGCCCGGGCTCCAGCCTCGCCCCAGCCCGCGAGCCAGGTGAAAAGTGAGGCTGGTCATGTTGGCACCAAAGGCGATCTCCGTGGGGGTGGCACCGAGAAAGTCAGCCAGCGCCGCCCGCGCCGCGGCCAGGAGGACATCGGTCTCCTCGCTGGTGGGGTAAGGCCAGTGGGTGTTGGCGTTGTGGTGGTAGAGATAGTTCTCCATGGCATTCACCACATCCCGCGGGACCTGAGTGCCCCCAGGCCCATCGAAATGTGCCACAGGGTGTCCCCGGTGCCTCCGCTCCAGGGCTGGGAAGTGGGAGCGGACGCTTGCCAGGTGGGCGGCACCGGAGGGGGCCGGTATTGAAATGGTCATGAGCTGCAACCGGGTTGGAGAAGACCAATTTTGTATAAGGAATTAGTTAACCCTGGAGAGCCAATGCGGAAAGCTACGACACCTCGCAAGTGCTCCCTCTGGCGCCGGTCCAGCGATCGTCATAGGTTTTTCGCTTAAGCTCACTTCGTCGATCCGGTTCTCTGCTGTGGCGCTAACTCACCCCTCCGACTCCGGGGCTTTCGGATGCCGCTCGCAGGACGAGTAGTGGCAGGACGCCGCGTGCATGCGGGTCTTTTCACTCAACAACTGATAATTCTGGCGGGCTGCGTAGCGGTCCTTGGCTCGCTTGGTTCATGTGGCGGCACCGAGCCCCGCGTTCCCACTGCGCTGACCTTGAGCACGAGCACGGTATCGTTCACTGCTCTGGGACAGGAACAGCAGCTCTCTCCATCCATCACCGATCAGGACGGCAGTTCTCTGCCCGACGAGACGGCGAGTTGGAGCAGCAGCGATCCTGCAGTTGCCAGCGTCAGCCAGAGCGGCCTCGTCACCGCCCGCGGCGGAGGTTCAGCTCAAATCACCGCGACCGCCGGTTCGGCCAGCGCCAGCGCGCAGGTAACCGTCTCTCAAACCCCTGCCCAGCTTCAGAAGGTCTCCGGAGATGGCCAGAGCGGCCCCGCGGGTACGACCTTGTCCGCGCCGCTGGTGGTGCAGGTCAACGATTCGCGAGGCAACCCGATTCCAAACGCCGCCGTGATCTTCACGGTGTCAGAGGGAGACGGAAGCATCAGCACCTCCACGGCGACGACCGGCCCGGATGGAAGGGCGTCTACCAGCTTTACCACCGGGACGATCTCGGGCTCAGCCCAGGTCATCTCAGCGGCCATCGCTGCCACGGCGCTCTCGGTTTCGTTCACCGCTACTGCCGCTTCCGACCCTGCGTCGTTCAATATCGGCTTACGATTTCTGAGCTCCGCCACGCCCACCCAGCGACAGGCGTTCACCGACGCGCGGCTCCGCTGGGAAGCTGCGATTACGCAGGACATCGAAGACGGGCTGCTGGATGCCCCAGCGGGAACCTGCGGCACGACCTCGCCAGCCGTCAATCAGAACATCGACGATGTGCTGATCCTGGTGAGCCTGGTGCCGATCGATGGCGCGGGCAAGGTTTTGGGTGGCGCGGGCCCCTGCTGGATTCGGGATCCCAGTGGTCTCACTATCATGGGGGCCATGCAGTTTGATACCGCCGATTTGGAGACCGTCGAGGCTGACGGTTTCCTCTCCAGCGTAATTCTGCACGAGATGGGTCATGTGCTCGGCTTTGGGACTCTCTGGGGGTTCCAGGGCTTGCTGGCGGATCCTTCGATCCCTCAGGATCCTTCACTCCCGCCGGATAGCACCGCCGATCCGCACTTCACCGGATCCCAGGGCGTAGCGGCGTTCGACGACGTAGGAGGAGTGACCTACATCGAGGGTGCCAAGGTCCCGGTCGAGAACATGGGCGGCGTGGGCACCGCGGATGGCCACTGGCGCGAATCCGTGTTCGGCAGCGAGCTCATGACGGGCTTCATTGGAGCCGGACAGAGCCCCTTGAGCATTGTGACCCTGGCCTCGCTGGCCGATCAGGGCTACGGAGTGGATCTCGCCACTGCGGATCCGTACAGCCTGCTGCTCTCCCTGCGCGCCTTCGGCACCCAGCCGAAATTGCGGCTCATGAACGACATCTTGCGGGGCCCCATCAGGAAGGTGGACTCACGCGGACGGGTGACCGGCGTGATCCGTCGATGATGCTGCCGAGGTTCAGTGAAGCCGACGGGGCTCCTTAGCTG
>JACCRS010000064.1 GCA_013813435.1 Gemmatimonadales bacterium | reverse complement strand
GTTGACGACGCCCAGCTCGTAGTTCGCCATCCCGTAACCTTTGTTCAGCGCTACCCCTCCCCGGTGCCGCACCAGGATCACGCCGGTGAAGTTGTTGCTGGCGACGTTGGGTTGCAGGAATCGGTCGATCCGTTGTTCGAGCCGGCGTGCCGCGGAGTCCTGTGTTATGGCTGTTGAGGGGGCTGGTGCGACGGAAAGCGCGAGGAGGAGGGAAAGGTGAACCATGACTGCTCCGGGTTTTGCAGTTCTCTATTGGAAGGCTAGATCCCGGAACGGTTGCAATCAGAATGGAGTTGAGTCGTTATCTGAGCCTCTCCAGGATAGGCAATCCCACCCCGAATGCCATCCGCAGCGGTCGCGAGTTGCCGCCGTCCTGCTCCCCGAACCGGACTCGCAGCAGCCGCTGCTGCGCCTTGACGGTGAAGCTCACCAGCCGGCCCACCTGGTAACGCACGGCGGTGCCGAGGACCGCGTTCAGGGTCGAGGACTCGAAAAGATCCATATGCGAGGGCTGTCCGCGGAAAACCATGCCGACGCCGGTGTGCAATTCCCACGCGAGTGGGCCACCGGGCGGGCGGAGCCAGTACCGCGCCGCGGCCGAGCCTGCGAGCGAATGCGAGCCCGACATGAGCTCGATACGCTCGCCGGCACCGTGCAGCGTGGCAGAACCGGGGCTGTAGGTAACCGTGTTGGTGACGTCGAAGCGATCGGTGAAGCGGAGCGTCATCCGGGCACCCAACCGGAAACCGACCTTCTGGCTGACGCGGAGGGTTCCCTCCCGGAGCGAGAACTTGGTGGGGAACGAGATGTTCGCGATGGGGCTGACTGTGACCGTTTGGGCCTGGAGTGGGGCGGCCAGAAGCGAGATCGGCGCCGCGCCGGCTCCGAGGAGCAGGAGGCCGCGAACCCTGGTTTGAAGCAGTGTCGCCCGAACGGTCATTCTGACCCCTGAACGGTGGGTGCCGAACTATTGTGCTGATCTGTTTATGGGTGGATCTAATGTCGCTCAGAGACGTGATCTGCGCGGTGGGGAGGGTCACCTGGCGGAGTGTGGCGCCGGTCACTTGTGATCCAAGCCGCAGCACCAGCGCAGGTTTATGCCTAGTGTAGTTAGGCCCTCACCATTACTTGATGCTCCGGACAGTAGCCTGGACCAACGAAACGATTGGAGCCGAACCCATGCGCAAGCTGAGTCTGGTTTTTTCCTTCCTGGTTGCGGCCGTAGTGGCGACGGTGGCTTACAACCACGCGTCCGACCAGGTAGGTGATCGCCGCACATATGTGCAGGAGTCGTGGCTGAACTCGGCGGAGCCGATGGGTTACCAGGGCTACGACGAGACCGGCAGCGTCCAATAAGCCGTACCGCCGTACCGCCTTACCGCCTTACCTTTCCTGGATGAAACGACGCACCATCCTCATCGCCGCCGGCGCCCTGCTCGGCCTCCTCCTGCTGCTCCTGGTCCTGCCGATGCTGTTCCAGGACAAGATCGCCGCGCGGGTCAAGCTGGAGCTGAATAAGAGCCTCACCGCCAAGGTGGACTGGCGGGACGCCGGGCTCACCTTCTTCCGGAACTTTCCCAACCTCACCCTCCGGCTCGACGATCTCACCGTCGCCAACACCGGCCGCTTCGAGGGCGACACCCTGGCCGCCATCCGCCACCTGGGCGTGGTGCTGAGTCTGCCCAGCGTGCTGGGCAACGCCGTCGGCGGCCGGCCGATAGTGGTCCGCGGGGTCGAGCTGGACCAGCCCCGGCTCTCCTTGATCGCGCTGGAGGACGGCAGCGCCAACTGGGACATCACCCGGAAGGACGCGCAGCCCGATACCTCGACGGCCAAGCCGGTCGCCATCAGCCTGCGGAAATTCGAGATCAAGGACGCCAACATCGCGTTCGACAACCGCCGAGCGAGGCTGGAGGCGACGCTCAAAGGCTTCGACCAGTCCCTCACCGGCGACTTCAGCCAGAGCCAGGTGGATGTCCAGACCCGGCTCAACGCCGATACCGCCAGCGTAACGTTCGCCGGGATCCCCTATCTCAACCGGGTCAAGGTCGGCCTCAATGCCGACGCCCGGGCCGACCTGGCCCAGAAGACCTACACCCTCAAGACCACCGAGCTCAGCCTCAACGGCCTCAAACTCGCAGTCTCGGGTTCCGCTAAATCGGTCGGCAAGCTCTTGGGCCTCGACCTCGAGTTTCGGGCGCCGAGCACCGACTTCCTCAGCATTCTGTCGCTGGTGCCGGCGGTGTACGCCCGTGACTTCGACAAGGTGAAGACGTCGGGCAGCTTTACCATGGACGGCCGAGTCAAGGGCGAGTACGGCGACAGCGCCTTCCCGGCGTTCGCGCTGAATGCCAAGGTGGACGACGCCGCCTTTCAGTATCCCGATCTCCCGCTTCCGGCTCGTTCCATCTTCCTGGATCTGGCGCTCACCAACCCCGGCGGCAGCGCCGACAGCACCGTGGTCAAGCTCGACCGCTTCCAGATGCGGCTCGGCGCCAATCCCATTGATGCGGCGCTGGTGCTCCGGACCCCGGTGTCCGATCCCAACGTGGATCTCCGGGTCAAGGGCAAAGTGGACCTGGCCGACGTCCGGCGCACGGTCAAGCTCGAGGGCATCGACCAGCTTACCGGCACCGTGGCGGCCGACGCGGCGGTTCGCACCCGGATGTCGTCGCTCGACAAGAAGCAGTACGACAAGGTTGCGGCCAGCGGCAGCGTAGACGTCGGCAATCTCACCCTGAAGGGCAAGGCGCTGCCCCACCCCCTGGCGATCCAGCAGGCGTCGCTCCGGCTCCGACCCGAGCGGGCCGAGCTCACGTCGTTCAACGGCACCATCGGGAGCAGCGATCTTCAGGCGACGGGCTCGATCGACAATCTGATCTCCTATGCCTTCCGGGACGACACCCTGAAGGGCTCGGCGACGGTAAGGAGCAACCGGTTCGACCTGGACGAGTGGCGCTCGGGCGAGGGCGACCTCGAGATCATCCCGGTGCCGGCCAACGTCGACTTGAGTATCAACGCGACGGTGAACGAGTTGACCTACGACAAGCTGAAGATGTCCGGCGCCAAGGGCAGGGTTCGGATCAAGGACCAGCGGGCCACCCTGGAAGACTTCCGGATGAACGCCCTGGGCGGCGGGCTGGCGGTGAGCGGTTTCTACGAGACCACCGATCAGGCCAAGCCGACGTTCGATGTGGGCCTCAAGCTGATCAAGGTGAACATCCCGGCTGCATTCGAGGCGTTCACCACCGTCCAGATGCTGGCCCCCGTCGCGAAGTACGCGTCGGGCCAGGTGACCACCGACCTCAGCCTGAGCGGCGGCCTGGGCAAGAACATGATGCCGATCTTCTCCGCGCTCACCGGCCGGGGCACCCTCCAGACCTCCAACGTCGCGCTGCACGACTTTCCGGCGATGGAAAAGATCGTGAACGTGACCAAGCTCCAGATCCTCAACAACCCCACCATGCAGGCGATCAAGACGGCCTTCCAGATCAAGGAGGGCCGCCTGGTGCTTCAGCCGTTCGACGTGA
>JACCRS010000038.1 GCA_013813435.1 Gemmatimonadales bacterium | reverse complement strand
CATGATGACCTGCCCGACCGCCCCGCTGCCACGCCGCCCCGCCCCTTCGGCTCCCTCTTCGACTTCCGAACCCGCACCGGAATCGCTCCCTCCGACCTGCGCCTGTTGATTAAAGTCGGGGCGCTGGATTCGATCGCCCATGGCTGGACCCGGCCGATGATGTTGTGGCTGGTGGATTCGGGCGGACGGACGGAAGGGCGGACGGGCGGACCGGCACCAGACACCGGAAGTCTTCATCCAGCGGAGCAAACCGACCGCCCGTCCACCAGTACGCCCGAATGGTTTACCGACCTACTGCCTGCCGTCCCGACTCTACGGGAGTACTCCCTTGAGCGTCGCCGCAGGGAGGAATATCAGATCCTGGGATTCATTACCGATGCGCATCCGATGTATCTGCACCAGGAGCGGCTGCGACAGTTCCGGCTGTGTCTCAGCACCGAGCTGCACCGGCATGTCGGCCGGCACGTGATGGCTGCGGGCATGCTCACCACGGCCAAGCCGGTGCACACCGCCACCGACGAGCCGATGGAGTTCGCAACTTTCGATGACGGCTATGGGTTGATCGAGACGGTCTTATTCCCTGATGTCTACCGCGAGCGGGGCCACGTTCTGTTCGATCAGGGTCCCTTTCTCTTTCGGGGGCAGGTGGAAGAGGAGTTTGGCGCCGTGACCTTGACCATCACTCACCTCGAGCGGCTGGAGCGGATTCGAGCCAGGAAGTTCTAAGGAGCTGCCCGTTATCAGTCGATTGAGCGCTGACCGAAGATCATCTCCCCTTCTTCCGCAAAACGCACCTTCCTGGTTCCTACCGGTGTCTCAAAGGTCGCTCGCCCGCTCACCACGAATTTGTGGCTACCGCCGTAAAGAGTCTGAAGCCGTGATGCCGTTACCTGTTTCTCCACCCTCAGAGGCAGGGCCACTGTCGAGATTGCGTCCGTGGCTACCGATACCGTGCTATCCTGCTTCAGCCGACCGATTGGCACTCCGTCCAGCCGCAGGGAGACCTCCACCCGACTGGTGGAGAGCGGGTAGTCGTTCCGATTGTGAACCGCGAGAGCCACGACAACCGGGGACCCGAGCGAGGACTGAGGCTTCCGAAGCTCCAGTGTCACTCGCGACACCGACACGATAGGGTCTTCGTATATCCAGAGCCCCAGGGGAGTACATGCCCCAAGCAGCACCAGGCAGATTGCTCTAACCACCGTTGTTCGTGGCATTGCTCCAACATCTAGAGGATCTATTAATGCGCTCCACTCAGCTGCTCGCCTGCATCGGACTCTCGCTCGGTTCAACACTCGGCGCCAGTGCCTGCTCGGAAAACGATCCGGTTGGGCCACCGGTGGGAACCGGCGCGGGCCTCCAGGAGGTGGCTACCGGTTTGAGTGTCCCGCTGTACCTGACGGCTCCTGCCGCGGATCCTCGCCTGTTCATCGTAGAGAAGACTGGCGCCATTCGGATCGTGAAGGATGGTGCACTCCTGGCCGAGCCATTTCTGGATCTCACCGCCCGGGTCTCCAACGGCGGTGAGCAGGGTCTGCTCGGCCTGGCCTTCGATCCGGAGTTCGCCACCAATGGAACCTTCGTGGTTCACTATACTGATCTGGCCGGCAGTACCGTTCTCTCCCGTTTTCTGATCTCGCTCGATCCCGATCGTGCCGACCCGGCGAGCGAGGGAATAATCCTGACAGCGGCACAGCCGTTCGCAAATCACAACGGAGGCCAGGTAGCATTCGGACCTGACGGCCTACTCTACCTGGGCCTGGGTGACGGCGGCGGGAGCGATGATCCGGACAATCGCGGCCAGGACCTCACGGACTTGCTGGGCTCCATCATCCGGATTGACGTGCGCACCACAGACCCGTACCTGGTGCCGGCAGACAATCCTTTCGTGGGGCAATCCAACGTCCGCCCGGAGGTGTGGAGTTATGGTCTGCGTAATCCCTGGCGCTTCAGCTTCGACCGGGCCACCGGAGACTTGTACATTGGCGACGTGGGGCAAAGCCAGCGGGAAGAGATCGATGTGGCAACGGCAGCGGAGGGAGCCGGGAGCGGGGTGAACTATGGCTGGAGCGTAATGGAAGGCAACCTGTGTTTTCGGGGCCCAGGGTGCGATCAGAGTGGCCTGGCTCTGCCGGTGCTGGAGTACAACCATAGTGAGGGATGTTCCGTCACCGGGGGCTACGTCTACCGCGGTGCCGCTATCCCTGCCCTGCAGGGCCACTACTTCTACGCCGACCTCTGTCAGGGATGGGTCAGGAGCTTTCGTTATGCCGGAGGCGTCGTGACGGATGAAACCGAATGGCCGACGCTGAGTCCCGGGGGGCAGATCGTCAGCTTCGGCGAAGACTCCGCCGGCGAGCTCTACGTACTCCAGGCTGAGGGCGGGGTCTTCAGGATCGTCCCCGAGCCTTAGCCTCTCATGATCGCCCTTGAGAGCGGCAGTCCGGACCCGGCCGAATTCGAGCGGCTGAGGAGTCGGGTTCCGCCCACCGTCCGGTTCGGCACCTCAACCTGGAACTATCCCGGCTGGCGGGGGCTGGTCTACCACCAGGACTACGGATCAAAAGGGGCCGCGGCCAGGATGCTGAAGGAGTATGCCGCATTTCCGTTGTTCGGGACGGTAGGGATAGACTCGAGTTTCTACGGTCCACCGACGGAAGATGTGCTGCGGAGCTACGCCGAGCATCTTCCGCGGGGGTTCCCATGCGTGAGCAAGGTGTGGAGTCAGGTTACGGTTCACAGGTTTACCAGGGCCCAGGATCCCGCGCGTGCGGGGAAGGTCAACCCGGACTTCCTCAATCCCGACCTGTTCGTGGAAGAGATTTACCAGCCTCATGAGCGTCACTTTGCCGACAACACGGGCCCGTTCGTCTTCGAGTTCCAGACTATCGCCCGGTCGAGCGGTATCGACGCCGAAGGGTTTGCCCAGCGGCTGGACGAATTCTTCTCCGCATTGCCGAGGGAAGGCCAGTTTGCAGTCGAGCTTCGGAACGACGAGTTTCTCACTCCCATGTACTTTGCGGTGTTGAGAGAGCATGGAGTGGCGCACGTATTTAACTCCTGGACCCGTATGCCGCCGATAGGCCATCAGCTGGACCTTCCCGGCTCTATCTCCGGCTCATTCATCGTTGCGAGGGCACTGCTTCGGCCGGGGAGAACCTACGACGAGGCGGTCGACGCCTTTGCCCCGTATGACCGGATCCGTGAGCCTAATCTGAAGCTGCGGAGAGACCTGGTGCGGCTGGTAGAGGCAGCTGTGAAAACGAGGATTCCGGCCTACCTGCTGGTGAACAACCGGGCCGAAGGCAGTGCACCACTCACCATTGCGGCCGTGGCCGAGATGCTTCGATAGTCACTGCTCTGATAGCCGGAGCTCTACCGACCACACCCGTTCCTCTCCCGGATGGAGTGTTTGAGCGGTTTGCCACTGGGTTACCGCAAGGTCCAACCGGTCGGGAGCGCCGATACAGGGCTCCAGCGCAAGATTGTAGTAGGGCGTGCGGCCGGCCGGGGCCCACCCCCGGCAGTTGATCCAAAGCCCCACCTGGGTGACCTCCTCGGGCCGGACCACGAACTCAAGCCGCTCTCCCCGCCTGGGGTCGGTCAGCGTCATGCAGCCCTGCGGCACAATATCACCAAAGAGCTTTGCGGCCCAGCCTCCCTCCTCGGGAAAGGTGAACCCGTCGGGATCTTCGCCGAAGGTACCGGGCCAGCTCACCACGTCACCCGGCTCGATGTCCTGGCGGCCGTGAACCGCATCGACTCTCACCTGCGTTATTCCAGGCAGCGCAAGCGTCGATCCGGGTTGCACGTTCAACAGCGGATGGGACGACCAGATCCACGGAAATGGGGTGTCGCCGGTATGGCGAAGCCGATACCGGAATCGCGCTACCGGTTCATCCTTGTCCAGGGTGATCTCGCGATGGAACTCGTAGGGCCACACAGACCCCTTTGCCGTCCCCGCGAGGGTCGTACCCGTCGCATGATCGTATACCGAACTGGACCAGGGAGCGCTCCATAGCTCTCCATGGTCCGGCAGCGGCGGGGTATCGGGGGGCGCTCCCGGGACCGGACAGGGACCCACGGTGGGAAAGCACTCGTCCCAGCCACCGCTATCGGCGGTCTCCACGTAGGAGGCTCCCGGGCGGGCCGGGGCCAGCGGAATCTGGTCGCTCCGCCAGAGCCACTCGCGACCGTTGCGGCGGCGGAGGTTGGTGAGCTTCATCCCGAGGCTGGGGACGGCGACGACTTCCAGGTCAGCCGAGCGGAGCGCGACGGCCGGAAATCCCGAGACGGTCGTTTGACGAAAGGACATGTCCAAAGGCCCGCACCGGCCAGCTCCCGAAGCCGGCGACCTTGGGGGGGACGGCGAAGAAGCGAAGCTCGCGTTCGGGAACGCTCGAAAGGTTACACATATGTTCGACGATCGGCACACCCGCCGCAAGCAAGGTCGAGTGGACAGACGGGACCAGTCCTCGGTGTCATCGATGTTGAGGGAGTCGATCCCGACCAGCAGAACGCCCTGAGTTACCAGATACTCCGCTGCGTCGCCCGTCATGAACGGATGACCCGACAGATACCGGTCCGTTCGCCAGTGGACGTCCCACCCGGTGTGTACCAGCACCGCTTTCCCCGCCAACTCGACTCCCTGAACAGCGTGCGGGTTATCGCCCGGCCGGCTCCGGCAGGGATGCGTACCACGACGGCATCGAGATCTGCGAGAGACTCCAGTGGAAGCTGTGCCAGATCACTCCCCTCGGCGTAGCGGTGGAACGGCGCATCGAGGTACGTGCCGGTGTTGGCCACCATCTCTATCTTGCCGATCTGGAACTCGACACCAGGCGCATAGCGCTCGCGGGACGACTCGCGGCTCAGGTAGTCGCAGATAATCGGCCCAGGGAGGCCGGGATAAGTGGTCATCCCGTGCTCTACTGTATGACTAAGGTCGATTAGGCGGGGCGGCGGGGCGGGGGGGCAGTAAGTCGCCTGAGGACTGATCCGCAGATTTGCTCCCTTCCTGTGTCGCCACGCTAACCGGCACAGCTGTTGACGTCCTGGCTCGCCGCCCCGCCGCCCCGCTTACCCAAGCGCCCGCTCCAGATCCGCTCCCGCCACCGCGCTGATCCTTGCGATGGTCTCTCCTACCTTGTTGTTCGGCGTGGACGCGCCTGCGGTGATCCCGATAATTGTTGAGCTGCCGAGCCAGCCGGGAGTAATGGTCTCGGTCTTGGTACCGATCGGCTGGTGACGAATCGTCCCGGTACCGACATCCACGGCATTGGCATCTTCGATGTGATACGCGGGAACGCCGTGCTGGTGCACCAGGGCGGCAAGATGGCAGGTGTTGCTCGAGTTATATCCACCCACGACGACCATCACGTGGAGAGGTTCCTGCAGCAACGTGAGAATCGCATCCTGACGCTCCTGGGTTGCGGAGCAGATCGTATCGAACGACCTGAAATGCAGCGGGGCGGCCTCTGCGCCGTGGCGGCGGACCACGCTCTTCCGCACCTCCTCCGCAATGGCGAGGGACTCGCCCGACAGCATGGTGGTCTGATTCGCCAGTCCCACCCGCATCAGATCCCGCTCGAAGTCGAACCCGGGTGACACCGCGTGGCTAAACCTTTCCTCCAGGGCGGTGTGGCTCCCACTGCCCTCGATGAAGTCGCAGATCATTCGCGCTTCGTCCATATCGAACACCACCAGGTACCGGCCTCCGGGGTGTTTCATCACCTGGCTTGCTGTTGCCTTGGTCTCTTCGTGATAGTGCTTTCCATGGATCACAGCCGTGAAACCATCCCTTGCGTAGCTCTCCACCCGCTTCCATACGTTCAGAACTGATCCACAGGTGGTATCCACCAGGATGCATCCAATGCCTCGGAGGCGTTGGAAATCCCGTATCGTAACGCCGAATGCCGGCATGATCACCACATCATCGGGCGTGACGTTGGAGAAGTCGAATTCCCCGTCCTGGCGCTGGGCCAGTAGCGTGATGCCCATGTCGCGCAGCTTCTGATTTACGTGTGGGTTGTGGATGATCTCCCCGACCAGAAACAGACGCCGGCCGGGAAACTTGGTGCGGGTCTCGTAGGCATATTCCACGGCGCGATCGACCCCGTAGCAGAAGCCGAACTCACGCGCCAGACGAAAGGTCAAGCGTCCCACGGTCAACTGGTAATCGTTGGCCCGCAGCGCCTCGACCACGCTGCTGTGGTAATCCGCGGTAAGCCGCCCCGCTATCTCGCTCTTAAGCCCGAAACCCTTGCGGAAGTAGGTGTTCTCCATGCCTCAATCTACATCGGTACTGGCGTCATCATCATCGAAATCGATGGAGTCGGCATAGGTATCAGCGGAGTCGGCATAGGTCTCGGTGGAGTCGGCAGCGTCCGGGCCGCAGCCGCGCGACTGAGGCATCACAACGAGGCCCTGAAACTTGCCAGTAAGCGTCAGTGGCCGGCCGTTGACCACCGAGCGTGCGCTGACCGCCAACCTCCCGGACAGCTCTCCCGAGCTCGACTGCGTCAGCACCACACTGCCGCTGTCGCCCTGATATCCCTGGACTGAGTTGGTAGAGAACAACCGCAGCGCTACGCCTGCTGAGGGCGCCAGAGAATCCGCGGCCTCCGGCTGAGACACCAGGTAGGTATCGGCCTCGATGCTGTCGAGCGGGTATAACACCATGGCCAGTCCGGTATCGCCCTGCACGGCGCGGATCTCCAGCGCCCGCCGTTCCCCACACCACTCTGCCGTGGTGGACGCGGCCAACCTGCCTGAGTCTGCCCCGGTCCAGCGGGCCTCCAGCCGCCCGGCACCGTCGTCCTGGTTAACAGAACTATTGCAGCCCGCTGCAAGGAAAAATCCCGGTATCAGCGCCGCCGCGGACAGCCTCACCGGGCCCCCTGGATCACAAGGTCGAAGCGCACCTTGTCTCCGCCATCGCGAGTAATCGGGCGACTCAGATCGAACCGGATCAAGCCGCGGAAGAAGGAGAGCCCTACGCCTCCGCCTACCAGGGCAGTGCTCGAAAGCAGGCGGGAGATAGTCGCGGCCTGGCCGGCATCCACAAAAGCCACCGGACGTACGCGACCCCCGAACGGCGATACGTCGAGTTGTCCCGCCCAGAACGCGGGGGCCCGCAGAACGCCATACTCGAATCCCCTTACGGTATTGAGTCCGCCCAGACGAAATAACCATTGAGGCGCCGTCGGCTGGGTGGCCGCCCCGGCCTTGACCCTGAACGTGAAGCCGAGTCCCGAGCCGATACGTCGCAGCAGACTGCCGAAAACACGACCGGTGGTCTCACCGCCACCGGTAACCACGTCGGCGGTGGCGGTCCAGCGCACTCGGCCAACACCGCGAAGCTGCCCCGCCGCTCCGACAAACGTGCCCTGCTCGATCGCCGGGTTTGGCGGGAAGAGGCCGCTACCGCCCAGAAAGTCGTTCACCGCCGACCGGGCCGCCCGGCTGACGCTGCTCAGACGCTCCACCTGGCCTGCGACAACCAGTGTCGTCCCCGTCCGTATCGAACGCTCGAGTCTGACGGTTGCGCCACGGGCAAGCGCGTAATCGCCGTTGTCGTGTCCGGCGAATAGACCATTGAATGTATTGGCGAAGGTGCGCCCCGGAGAGAACGGATCCAGATCTGCAACATCGTGGTAGCCGCTGAGTGCCAAGCGATTCCCTGAAGTACTCCTCACAACCGTGATCCGGGCTGTGACTCTTTCGTCACTCAGTCCGTATCGCACCGTCCCGTACACATTCGTCCAGCGGACACCAGGCACGGGAACCTGGAACCCCATTCCCAGCGAGAGACCCTGCACACGGTTGTATTGCAACAGGTCGGAAGTTCGTTCGAAAGCTATTCCTGCGGGACGGCTACTGAGAGAGGTATCGGGCTGAGGGGTTTGGAGCGCTAACGTTGCGACGATGGTTAAGAGGTTTGCGCCCATTTACTCCGGCCGTCTCGATGGAGCCCGTAGGCCTTCAGTCGCCTCCATAGGGTGGTGCGGCTGATGCCCAGGGATCTGGCTGTCTCGGCGAGCTTCCAGCTATGCGCGTCCAGCGTCTTGACGATAGCCTCTTTTTCCCGTGCCGCCAACGTCGTGGCTCCAGCTACACCGGGAATGAACATAGCCTCGCCCAACTCGAGCCCACCAACCCTGAGTGGCTGGAGGCGACCACCGAGCGCGGCCAGGCGGGGCTGCAGGTCCGGGGCTCCTTCGAAGAGGTCCATACCCGTCATGGCTTCCCGTGCCGGCTGATTGGTGTAGAGCAGCCTCCCATCGGCGTCGAAGACGACTACCCCCTCGCTGAAGCCGTCGAGCAACGCCTTGGCCAGTGGAGAAAACACCGAAGGCATCGAGTTGATCGGAAGGGTGTCTGGCATAGTCACGGTACGCGCTCTCAGGCCGTGTGGTTTCGGAGGCTCTTCTACTAATCAAGACGCTCATCCGTCCCCAGGGTGCACAATGGGACCCAGAATCCACCCAGCGACTTACCGGTGAGGACGTCCGCGCGGTTTTCCCCCGCGGCGGCCCGGGTGGCCGCCACGTCCGCGGCCCCGGCGACTACGGCTCTCACGGTACCCCGCCGCCGCCTCCACATCCGGCGGGGCCGGCCGCTGGAGCGCCGAGTGGAGCGCGGAAATCGTATCGGCTTGAATAGGCGGGTGGCTGCCCCGCTGAACTGCAAATCGAAGCGGGCGGTCGAGCGGTGGCAGCTCGTCCTGACGCAGACGCTTGGCCTGGCCTTCGCGAAGCCGCACTCGCGCCACCCCCACACCGTTCTCTACCTCGTATTCGAGCGGCACCGTATCGCCCCGAAGGTGCAGCCGCCCAGGCAGCGCCTCCAGCCGCTCTCGCGTCCCGTCGTCAATCAGCCCACCAGCATCGAGAACGATCCGGCTCCCCATAAAACCCTCCCAGCTGGTTACACCCTCCAACTGTTCCCGCACTCGGACTCGCAGCTCGTCGTGAGACACACCGGCCAGCGCGCCACCGGAACGGCGCCAAAGCTCGTCAATCTCTGCCAGGGTGCGGCGGAGGCGCTGCTGGTCTGGATGAGTGGTTTCGCCCTGGATCATGGCCTGGGTGAGCACGTCCCGGGCGGCCGCCTGAAGTTCACCGGAGATCTCCCCTTGAACCGGCTGCGCCTCGGTCTCGAGATCGAATCCGAAGTAACCCAACCTGCGCTCGACCATCAGGCCCTGCTGTTTTCGGAAACCACCTAGCACGACCTTGGCTGGACCGAAGCTGGCGTACTGGCGGACCAGGTCATAGGAGATCGTGGTACCCTCTATTCCCGCTCGAGGCGTGCCGAAGCGATCCGCAAAGAAACGCAGCGTGCCGGCTACGGCACCCCAGCTGCCGGCAACCGATGTCTTGGATACCCGCGCCTCGTGTCCGTCTACGGTTCGTTCATCGATCACCAGATCGAACGGCATGATGCGCGCTACAAGATCCGCCCATAATCGCCGGATCTCCTTCGCGGCGTAGGGAAGCTGCTTTGGCAGTGACAGCTCGAGCGAGCGGTACACTGAGGCAACCCCGAGCGCGGTGTCCTCGATGGCTTTGACCAGCACACCGCGCCCCTCCGCCCACTCTGCCAGCCCTGGCTCGTCGAACACATGTCGCGGCAGACCGTAGACCTGCCCCAGGTAGCCATGCTGGTTCACCGCCTCGGCGAACAGGTTGTAGGCGGTGAGATGGTCGCTGCCGCTTACGAGCACGCCGTGGAGGTCGCGCTCTTCCCGAGTCATACGATGCAGCGAGTCGATGTTGGAACACACCGCCACCATCGGCACAAGCTGATCGTCGGCGTGAACCAGAAGCTCACCCCAGGAACGTTCGACGGGCAGCGCCTCGACCTCTCTTCCGTAGCTTGTCAGCCTGCCGTTTTCCACCAGTCCCCGTCTGGTGAGCAGGTCGACGGCGCGGCGGTAAGCCGTGCGGTCGAGCGGAACCGGCAGGTCGAGATCGCGGGCATCGACTCCGATGGCGGCACAGGTGATTGCCACCCGCTCAGCATCTCCTCCTAGCTGGAATTCGGGGGGCGTCGGCCTCAGTGCCGCAAAGTCCAGGTTGCGATCGCTGAGAATCGTGACCTCGCCCTTGGGCACCCGGCCGTGCACTCGGCCCGCCATCTGCAGGATCTCGTTGGCGCCCAGGTGCAGGCGATGGAGCACATTGCGCCCTCGGTCTACCACGTTCCCGTACCGGGCATCGTAGATGACAACCGTGTCCAGCCCCGGGACGTTGAGCGCCGACTGCCCGGCGGCGGTCATGGCCAGCAGGAACGGCCGCTGGACCTCCCCCTCCAGGAAAGGGCGGATCACACGTATAGGTTCTCCCCCATGGTAGAACGCAGTGGTTAGGCGGGGCCACTGCGCTCCCAGACCAACCGCAAGCTTCTCCACCTCGGCCCGCGTGGGCACGAACACCGCGGCGCCACGCTTTTCCTTGATCAGCCTGCGGACGTAGCGCTCGTTCAGGAACTCTTCCGGCTGCTGAGGGAGAACCTCGACCTTTGCCTTGAGATCAGGATCGAACGCCTGGGTAGCGAGCACTTCTGAGCTGTTCAGATACTCGGCGTAAAAGGTGGGGTCTACTGTGGCGCTCAGCCAGATAAAGCGACAGCGTCGCCGCTTGCCGAGGGCAAGGCACAGCTCCAGCTCGGCCGAAGTTTGATGGATCTCGTCTACGATGATCGTATCGCGGGCAGTGATGAGATCGTCCTGGAACCAGCGCCGCGCAATGCCGGTGGTGACGATGACAACGTTCCAGCTGGGGGTCTCAGGAGTGGCTTCGCGCTCACGGTTGACCACCCCGACCTTGAGCGGTTCCCGCAGAATCGACTCGGCAACCGGGCGGATACCGAGGGTCTTGCCGGTGCCGGTTCCTGCAACGACACCGAACGCCTTACCTTCGGCAGCCCATTGCCGGAGCTCGTCGCCGTGTTCTCGTTCCAGCAAAGTTTCGACGTGGATTCCGAGCGCCAGCTCGATGGTCTCGCATGCGGCCCGCGTCGGGGCGATGATGACGATCCTGCCCTTGGGGTGGGGAGCGTGGCGGTATGCGTCTGGATCGGGCGGAAGGTGGTGGTCGCGAGAGGGATGCATGTGTAAATGAAGGCGGTAGGGCGGTAGGGCGGTAGGTGGACGGGCGGGACAGCGGGACGGCGAGACAGGTGAAAAAAATAGAAGCTCCTCCTCATCTCGTCCTGAGCGTAGCCAGGACCTTCCGGATCTACTACAGAACTACAGTAGGT
>JACCRS010000021.1 GCA_013813435.1 Gemmatimonadales bacterium | reverse complement strand
CTAGAACCCCGGCTGCAGCTCGAACTGCCAGATCCAACCCTTGCCCGGACGGTCGAACGGCCGAACCAGCACGATCTCCGCAACGACAAACCCAAGCAGATTGATGCGGAGTCCGGCTCCGGCGCTGAACACCGGATCACGGACGCCGGAGCCGAATACCGACGGCTTATTGGCGTTATCCCAGGCGAGCCCTGCATCACCGAACGCGATGAACTCGATAGGAAAGACCCCGTAATAGCCGGACCCGATGCCGAGCGCCCCGAAAAGGGGAAAGCGAAGCTCGGCGTTGCCGACCACGATGCGACTCCCGAGCAGCTGATCGAAGACGGGGCACGAGCTCGAATCATCAGGAGCTGGAACGCACTCGGAAGCGTTGAAAGAGCCATAGCGGTACCCCCGAACCAGACCCGCTTGCCCCAAGAACAACGGCTGCAGCCTGGGATCCTCTCCATCCCTGGCATAGCGGCCGTAGTGGAGCAAGCGGGTTGCGAATGTGAAGGGACGCGCGGGCATGAAGTAGCGGCGATAGTCACCGAGGATTCCGACATAACGCAGCGACCCAACTGTGGGAGACACCTCCAGCCGGTAGCGCTGGCCGAGAATGGGACTGGTCGCCCCGAAAAAAGAGTTGTCGTATACCAGAGCCGCGCTGGCGACTCCCAGATTCAGGGAGCTCGGGGCTGGTAAGTCCTCATTCTGATCCAGTATCTCCTCCCCCGTGGTCAGCGAGAACCCGCGAGTCCGCAGCTCTCGATCGAAGGAGATGTTGCTGTACCCAGCCTGGACCTCAACACGCTGAACCTCGCTGAAGGGGTAGGATACGAGCCCTGCAACGTCGCGATTGGTCTGGCGTAGCAGCAGCTGTTGTTCGATGAAGGCTGGCTGGCCATCTACTTCGCCTACCCCCTGGGCAAAGCCGCCGGTGAGATATGGCACCTGCTGGACCACTCCCCCCCAGTTCAGCCGGCGACCGAGATTCTGATATCCGACCTGGGCAGTGACATCCTTGAGGCCTCCGTTCACTTGCAGCGCGGTGACGAGGTTGTGGTTCCCCAGAATGTCGCTGAAGTAGAGCGCGGCTCCGCCGCCGACGAAGGTGCCGAACTGATTGCTGCCCGCAATGAGCGAAGGACGGCCTACGTAGGTGAGAGACACTCCGCTCCGATAGGGCTGGACCGCGAACTCCGTCTCGCTCGGCAGTCCCAGCTCCGGGTTGTTCAGCAGATCGGCCAGCAACGAATTTCGGCGCTGCGCCGGAGGCAGCGTCACCGCTCGATTCTCCGCCGTATCGGCAACGAATGGCCGGCCGGCGAGCACCTCGGGAGCATCCACGGCGTATAACTCGTAGCCATTTGCCCCGAAGACGCTGTACACCAACCTGCCGGCCTGTTGGGCGACCGACAGCGCTGGGCTGGTTTCGGTAATACCACTGACACCAGTATACAGATCGGTGACCTGACTGAGGGAACCGCCGGCCAGCTCGAGCCGAAACACGTTCGATATACCATCCGGGTCCGCGACGAAGAACAGGCTGGCTCCGTCGGCCGACCACTGCGGGCTGATGTGCCGCGCTCCTCCGAACCCGGGAAGTCTTCGTACCTGGCTGCTCGCGACATCGATCAGCCCAATGGCGTAGTGCCCCACCCTGAGAAGTGCCAGGTCGGTGGTGAAGCGGTCGGTGGCAAAGGCAATCGTCCGCCCATCCGGGGACCAGACCGGCTGAAGGTCCGCGAAAGCATCATTTGTGAGCCGGGTCATCTGGTTCGTTTCCAGATCGTACACGAACAGATCGGACAAGCCGCCGGAAAGACCGGCAAAGGCGATCCGCTTTCCGTCGGGTGACCAGCTGGGATTAAACACTTCCTCCAGACTGGAAAGAGCGATATCGCGCTCGGTCTTTCCCCGCTTCACGTCATACACACTTAGCACCGGGTCTCCACGGGAGATGCCCGCAAAGACGAAACGATTCCCGTCAGGGCTCCAGCTGCCGGCCGACTGGATGAACTGCAGACTCTGGTAGTGGGGATCCAGAGCGGTCTTGGTTATCTGCCGCCGAACCTCACCCGTCCGAGCGTCCGCCAGGAAGAGATCGATCGAAAACAAGCCCCGGTCGGACAGGAACATCATCAGGTTGCCGTCGGGACTCACCGAGGGGGCGACGTTATAGCGGCCTTCGTTGCCTTTGGCGACCACAAGTGCCCGGCCCAGGGTCCCAGGCGGCTGGGTGTTCGCCTTCAAGGGGTCGTACGCGGCGTGGGTTTCGGCGTGCCAGCGGGCCACCAGCGTATCGGGGCTGGTATTCAGCACCCCGCTTATCGCGGCGGCGACATCGCGCCGGCGCCCTGCGCCCCTCAGCAGCTGGCCGATCACCTGATCGCCCCGGTGCCCGGCAATCCATGCGAGGAACGCATGGCCATACCGGTAGGGGAAGTAGCGCGGGTCTTCCAGCTGACTGAACGACGGCAGTGTATCGCGCCCGCTGTCCGCCAGCGCGCCACGCATCCACATCGCCGTCTGCGGGGCCAGGGAACCGATCGAGAGGTATTCGGCCATCCCCTCGATGAACCAGAGCGGGAGCTGACTTGCGGCGGGCAGCGCTCCCAGGCTGGTGGGACGGCCGTTGCCGGTTATGTCGTACTGAAAGGCATGAACCAGCTCGTGCCCGATTACATGATCGAGGTCGCCGAGGGTGCCGCCGGTGGGCAGCACAATCCGCCGGCGCAGGGATTCGGTAACGCCTGCGGTACCCTCACCGAGAGTGCCGCCTACTGCGTTGGTCTGCTGGAATTCGGGCGCGCTGGCGTACAGAATGAGCGGCTGCCGGCCGGACAGCTCGTGATCCAGGATGCTCGAAAGCCGCGCATACCACCGCTCCGACATGCGCGCGGCATGGGCCGCGGCGGCCTCTTCGCGGGGATAGAAGTAGATGTCGAAGTGCTCGGTCTTGAGCACCCGGAAATCAAAGCTCTCATACTGGACTTTGTTGCGGCCGAAGTACTGAGCGTGAAGCGGTGGCGCCAGCGCCACCAAGCCAAGCGTGAAAAGGTTGAGAGTGCGGCGAAAGCTGCAACGTTGCGATGACATACCTGCCTCCCTGAGGAGGATGTGCCGCGGACAGCATTCGTTGCAGTGACCCACAACACCGGACGCGAAGCGAGGGTCTTCCGCCGCCGCTCGACTTGACACTGGGTTATACGGGTTTCATACTAGGGTCCTCAACGTACGGCTAAGTACCCAGCACGCCGAGCTACCCGCCCTGCGGGACCGCGTGAAGCGATTGGTCCGTTACTTCACGCCGCTCCTGCTCCGAGGATACCCTTCGCCAACGTCGAGCGAACCCTTGTGGCGCGAGATTCTCTCCTTCTCAACTAAACGGATACGGAGGCAGTTATGGCTGGGGAATTCATGATTGGTGAGTCGCTGGTCGGCGATGGCAATGAGATTGCCCACATCGACCTGATCATCGGCTCCAAGTCGGGGCCAGCGGGTCTCGCGTTCACCCAGGCGCTTTCGCGCCAGTCCGATGGTTTCACCACGCTTCTGGCTGTAGTGACGCCAAACCTGCCGGCGAAGCCCGACACGGTGCTGTTCAACAAAGTCACGATCAAGGGCGCCAATCAGGCGGTTCAGATGTTCGGCCCCGCTCAGGCCGCTGTTGCCCGCGCAGTTGTCGACAGTGTAGCCTCGGGTGTGATCGATAAGAGCAAGGCTAACGATCTCTGCATCCTGGTGGGCGTATTCATCCACTGGGAAGCCTCGGACGCCAAGAAGATCTACGATTTCAATTACCAGGCCACCAAGGAATCGATACAACGGGCCTTACAGAACAAGCCTGGTATCGATGAAATTCTGCAGAAGTACAAGGCCGCGCGGCATCCGTACGCGAGCGGCGCTGAGGCCTGATCGTACAGTCCCGCCAATCCGAAAGCTGACGAGGGGCGGCCCACAGATAGGGCGGCCCCTCGTCTTTTACAGTCTGTCGTCCGGAGACGGTGTCGCCGATGCGCAAGCTCCTGCTTCAACTCGATAGCTCCCGCCTGCCGAGCGTGTTCGATCAAATCGTGGCTTACGACGCCGGCGCTGACGTCGTCCTGAGTTATGGTGGGGTCACCGAAGGCGACGTCCGGGACCTGATTCACGGCTGCATCTTCACCCGCGGACCCAAGGACCTGCATAACACCGCCGTCTGGATCGGCGGCAACAATATGTCCGCCGGCGAGCAGCTCCTGGCCATGGCCCAGGATTCCCTGTTCGCGCCGTTCAGCGTCTCCATTATGCTCGACTCCAACGGGTCCAATACCACGGCCGTAGCAGCCGTAGTGAGGATCGAAGAAGCCCTGGGGGATATGACCGGTAAGAAGGTGGTCATACTCGCCGGAACGGGACCGGTGGGGCAGCGTGCGGCAGGCCTCCTGGCGCACGATGGAGCCCGGGTAACAATCACGTCCCGCAAGCCGGAGCAGGGCGAGAAGGCGCGCCAGTTTATCAGCGCCCGGTTCAACGTTCAGGTAGATGCTTTCACCGTAAACGACCCCTCTCAGCTTCCTCAAGTGCTGGATGGAGCGGAGGTCCTGCTCAACTCCGGCCCCGCCGGAGTGCAGATGGTGCCTCAAGCGGTGTGGACCGCAGCCAAGACGCTCAAGATTGCCGTTGATCTCAACGCCGTTCCACCGCTGGGCATCGAAGGGGTGGAAGTCAACGACGCTGGGAAAAAACGAAACGGAGTACTTGTCTTCGGAGCTTTCGGTGTCGGCAACTTCAAGACCAGTTTGCACAAGGCATGCGTCGCCAGGCTTTTTACGAGGAACGATCTGGTTCTGGATGCAGAGGCTATCGCGGAGATCGCCCGAGAGCTGGTGAAGAAGAAAAAGCCCTAGATCATGAACCGAGTCGTGGGGATCGATCCGGGAACTCAAAGTATCGACGTATGCGGGATGGTGAACGGTCAGCTCTACCTCGACCGAAGCTGGCCCACCGCGGAGGCGATCTCCGATCCAGCAGGCTTCATCGAGCTTCTCGCTACGCCGGCTCCGCCCGACCTCATCGTGGGACCATCCGGTTATGGGCTGCCTCTGGGCTGGGCCGCGGAGGCCACCGAGAACGATCTTTTGCTTGCCTTTCTCGCCCCCCTGAGCGAGACCGGCGGCATCGGCGGCCTCCGGGGGCTCGCTCGAAAGCTCGGCACCTCAGAGCTGCCGGTGGTCTATATCCCCGGAGTCATTCATCTCGATACCGTGCCCGACCACCGCAAGTTGAACCGGGTTGACTTGGGAACCGCGGACAAACTGTGCGCGGTAGTCCTCGGCATTCACGACCAGGGCGTGAGACGGGATCGAATGCCGGAGGAGTCGTCTTTCATACTGATCGAGCTTGGCGGCGCATTCACCGCCGGAGTGGCAGTCGAGAGAGGACAGGTGGTGGACGGCGTGGGCGGGACGAGCGGGCCGATTGGATGGCGGGCAGCCGGCGCGCTGGATGCCGAGGTTGCGTTTCTTGCAGGACAGGTCACCAAAGCCGCACTCTTTCAAGGGGGAGTTTCCTCGTTCCTGGACCGGCAACCAGAGCGGCGGCCCATCGCCATGAAAGCGTACCTCGAAGGCGCGGTGAAAGCCGTGCGGCAGCTGCGCTGCTCCGCACCCTCCGCCGACGAGATTCTCCTTTCTGGGCGTCATGCCACCGAGCTGGAGATCCGCGCCACTCTGGCGGCTGACCTGGCGGACATCGGACCGGTACGGATCCTCGCGGGTTCGGCGGTCCACGCCAGGCAGGGTGCCGAAGGGGCGGCGCTCCTGGCTGACGGCCTCGCTGGAGGCACCAACCGTGCGCTGGTTGATCGGCTGAGAGTACGGGAGGCGCGAGGCACCGCGCTCGACAATCTCCTCTTTGTCTCCCCCGCAGCCGCAAGACGGCACCTGGGAATCGATGACAGTCTCTGAGTCCG
>JACCRS010000005.1 GCA_013813435.1 Gemmatimonadales bacterium | reverse complement strand
TCCTGGGCCCAGGGCGGTATTGCCGTGGCGCTCGGGCCCGGCGACAGCCCGAGCCAGCATGCGGCCGACACCATGGCTGCGAGCGACGGCATGGCCGACCCCGAGGCAGTTCGCATACTCACCAGCGAAGGTCCCGATCGGGTATATGAGCTCCTGGCTCTGGGGGCCGTTTTTGACCGGGGCCCCGATGGGAAGCTGGGATTAGGACTGGAGGCCGCGCACACGCAGCCGAGGATCATTCACTCCGGAGGAGATCAGACCGGAGCCGCGCTGATCGGATGCCTCGCGCAGGTGGTGCGGTTCCACCCGCAGATCGAACTGCTGGAGCACACGGAAGTCACCGGACTGCTGAGCCTTGACGGAGCGGTGGTGGGAGTCGCCATCCTGCCCGATGGCGGCAGCGGCGCAACGCTACAGGCTTCAGCCGTGATTCTGGCAACCGGTGGAGTGGGCCAGCTCTACGCGGTCACTACCAACCCGAAAGTTGCCACGGCGGACGGCTGGGCGCTGGCCCATCGTATCGGTGCCAGGCTCCGCGACATCGAGTTTCTGCAGTTCCACCCCACCGCACTGAAGCTTCCAGGCATCAACCCGGCTCCACTCATCTCGGAGGCCGTTCGCGGCGCGGGTGCGGTCCTGGTGGACCAGGCAGGCCGCAGGTTTGCGATGGAATCTGATCCCAGAGGCGAGCTGGCTTCCCGGGACATCGTGGCCCGGGCCGTGGCGGCGGCGGATACGGGCGGGGGAGCATGGCTGGATGCCCGGGGTGTCGAGGCCTTTGCAGCCCGGTTTCCCGGCATCACGGCAATGCTCTCTCGCCACGGCTTGGCCCCCGCGCGCGACCTCCTCCCGGTGGCCCCCGCCCTGCACTACGCCATGGGTGGCATTCAGACCGATCTCGAGGGTCTCACCACCAAGCCGGGACTCTGGGCGGTGGGCGAGGTGGCCCGAACCGGAGTACACGGGGCCAACCGCCTGGCGTCAAACTCTCTGCTCGAAGGCCTGGTGTTCGCCGACCGGGCAGGACGCTCGCTGGCGCAGACGCTGCGCTCCACGGCTGCTCCGGTGGCCGTGCCTCAGGCAAACGCGTTTCACGATAGCGGTGCCGACGACGGATGCGAGTCGATCAGAGATGAGATGCGGCAGCTGATGACCGCGGATGTCGGCCTCCAGCGCAGCGAGTCCTCTTTGCTTCACGCGGAGCGGGAGCTCGAGCGGCTCACCCGGGCAACGCCGCTGCAGGCATGGCGCACTCACAACCAGCTCCTGGTGGCCGGGCTGATTACCAGCGCAGCTCGCCGGCGGCGTGAGAGCCGCGGAGGCCACCGGCGGACCGACTACCCGCCCGCCTCCCACAGACGCGAGGCGGTATGACCGGGTCCGCCTCCGGGCTCCAGCTCCCGGTTATCGAGAATCCGGACGAGACACCGGAGCAGGTCGCCTCGCTGGGGGCCGAGATCCGCCGGTTGGCCCGAGCGCGCAAAGCTGTCGTGCTCGCCCATAATTATCAGCGTCCCGAGGTACAGGACGTCGCCGACTACGTGGGCGATTCGCTGGGCCTGTCGCGTCAGGCCGCCGCCACCGAGGCCGACGTGATCATCTTCTGCGGCGTGCACTTCATGGCCGAGACCGCGGCTATCCTGTCGCCCCGAAAGCGGGTACTGCTGCCCGACCTGCGTGCCGGCTGCTCGCTCGCCGCCACCATCACCGCGGAAGACGTGCGGCAGTGGAAGGCGAACTTTCCGGATCACATCGCCGTGGGATACGTCAACACCACGGCCGAGGTCAAAGCCGAGCTGGACTACTGCTGCACCAGCGGCAACGTACTCGATGTGATCGATGCCATCCCCGCCGACCGGGGTATCCTCTTTCTGCCGGATTTTTTCCTGGGAAGCCACGTGCGCCGGATGCGGCCCGACCGCCGGATCGAGGTGTGGATGGGAGAGTGCCACGTGCACAAGGGTATCCGGCCTGAGGTCTTGAACGAGGCTCGGGTGGCGTATCCCGAAGCCGAAGTGCTGGTCCATCCGGAGTGTGGCTGCGCCGGCCAGCTCATCTACAGTGTCGGCCGCGGCGACATCGATCCAGACGGGCTTCACATCACCTCCACCGAAGGCATGATCAGGACGGTCACCCAACGCCCGGCAAAGCAGTTCATCGTCGCCACCGAGACCGGCATCATGCACCGCATGCGCCAGGTGGCCCCCGAGAAGCAGTTCATTCCCGCCGACCCGGAAGCAGTCTGCGCCTTCATGAAAACGATTACCCTGACCGGGGTCCGTGACTCGCTGGCGCTGGACCGCTATCACATCACGGTGCCTCCCGAGATCGCCAGGCGCGCCCGCGGAGCCATCGACCGCATGGTGGCGCTCGGCTAGGTGCCGGTTCTGACCTCCCAACGCGATATCGAGCGCATCGCCACAGTGGCGCTGGCCGAGGACGGCCGGCTGGACATCACCAGCGCGCTGACCGTTCCACCCCGGATTCAGGCGGCGGCCGTAGTTGAGTACCGAAGCGGTGGAGTGGTTTCCGGACTTCCCTATGCCGCTGAGGTGGCACGCGCGTGCGGCTGCAAGATCGAGTGGTCCTCCGTTGAGGCCGATGCGGTCTATCCCGGCTCAGCTCTGGGGATAATCCGGGGAGATCTCGCCGATATCCTGCGTGCGGAGCGGCCCTTGCTCAACCTGCTGCAAAGGGCCTCCGGCATCGCGACGCTGACCCGCACTTTTGTGGATGCCGTCCAGGGCACCCGCACCCGAATCCTCCATACCCGGAAGACCGCTCCAGGCCTGCGTTCACTCGACCTTGCCGCGGTGCTGGCGGGCGGGGGCCAGGCGCACCGGGCCGACCTCAGCCATGAGGTGATGGTCAAGGACAATCACTGGAGGGCGCTGGCACGGAGCGGCACCGGCCTGGATCAGGCCTTGGCCGAGGGGAGGAAGCGCGGGATGAGGGCGCTATACGTCGAAGTGGAGTCGATGGATCAGCTGGAGCTGGCCTGCGCCGCCGGCGCAACCCGGCTGGTGGTGGACAACCAGCCGGCGGAGACCGTCAGGGCATGGGGCCAGCTTGCTCGCGAGCGGCTGCCGGGAGTCGAGATCGAGGCGACAGGAGGCGTCACGCTTCTAAATGTGCGGGAGTATGCCGAAGCCGGCGCCGACTTCATCTCCATCGGCGCGCTTACGCACAGCGTGACCGCGGCGGATATAGCAGTCGAAGTTGAGATGTGAAGAGAATTGTCATCCTGGGGGACCTTGAGCGCAGCTAAGGTAACTGAAGGATCTCAGGCTGTTTTGGACCATGATCTCCACGCGAAGTAGACCGGCAACCCCGCCAGAATTATTCCGAAGGTAATCCCAGTATTGATGGGATCGGTCCACAGGGCATTCGCCATCATCCCCACCGACGCCAACAGAAAAAGGAGCGGCACCACGGGATAGCCCCAGGTGCGGTAGGGGCGGGGCAGATCGGGTCGCGTGCGCCTGAGGACGAAAACAGCCGCGACGGCAAGAGCGTAGAAGGGCCAGATACCCAGGATGAACTTGTCGGCCAGCTGCTGAAAATCATTGAGCAGGACGTACACGACGCCGAGCAGGGTGGCCAGCCAGATGGCCACCGAGGGACTTTGATATTTCGGTGAGACTCGGGCGATGCTCTGAAAGAAGAGACCCCGGTCGGCCATGGCGAAGAAGATACGGGGCCCGGTCATCATCGATCCGTGCAGGGTGCCGAAGCAGGAAACCATCACCACCAGAGAGATGATAGCGCCGGCGAAACGGCCCAGGAACGGGATCCGCTCCGC
>JACCRS010000230.1 GCA_013813435.1 Gemmatimonadales bacterium | reverse complement strand
GGGGTCGACTTGTTTTTAGGAGACGCTCCGACCAGCCAAATGTGATCCGTGACCTAGTGCGAAATCCCGGACTGGTCCAAGTTGTACCCTCAACTCCGAACCGGCCGCGGTAGCCAACCCGACGGCCTCGGCTGCCAACGAATTCAGGAGTGCGGACGAATGACCAAAATGATAATTCTTGCAGCTGTGGCTGCTGTCTCCCTGGCCTGTGCCAACCGGTCAGAAGAGGAGGTTGGTGCCGCTCCGGACCAGGGCGATACCACTGCGGTGACACACGTGATCGACAGCACCCGGACCGGTCCTCCGGGAGTCGGTGGCCGGCCAGGTAACGCAACGGTCACTGCCGACAGCGTTGGTGCTGACAGTGCATTGACCAATCAGGAGAATGCGGGGACCCCGGGAGACATGGACACCACCTCGACGTGGACCTCGACTCCTCAGGATACGCTTGGTCCGCAGGATACCGGGGTTCAGGACACGACCATGATGAATCAGGACAGCACCATGATGCATGGTGACAGTGCCATGACCGGTCACGCCGTGCCGGACACCACCGGTCAGTAGTTGCCCGCTGGTGTAGCTTAGCACCGAGACCCCGGATAGACTCCGGGGTCTTTGCTTTGGAGAGCACATGGCGGGTACGATCGAAGTAACGCGAACGTATCTGGAGATGAAGTCGCCTGGCGACTTGAAGCCCGTTTCTAATCTGACCCCGGAACCCAGAGTGGAACGGCTGAAACAATGCTCGCGGGAGCTGTTTCGACACCTGTACACCGAAGTGGGGCGGGCCTTTCGCTGGACCGACCGGCTTTCGTGGACCGACCAGCAAGTGGATTGCCACCTCCATGACCCACACACTTCTATCTGGGTACTATCGTGGGAGAACCAGCCGGCAGGGTACTTCGAGCTCAAGGAGCACCAGGACCGGTCGGTGGAAGTGGTCTACTTCGGCTTGCTACCGGATTTTATCGGTCGGGGATGGGGCAAGTATCTCCTTACCCAAGCGGCCCAGGCAGCCTGGGGCCTCCATCCCACACGCGTATGGCTGCACACCTGCACCCTCGACCACCCTGCCGCGCTGCCGAACTATCTCAACCGGGGATTCCGGCGGGTGCGTGAAGAGGTTTATACGGTAAGCGGGTAGGCGGGGAAGCAGAGAAGCGAGGTAAAAGAGCCAAGTTTTGGTTCCGCTCAGACCGAGGGTTTCTCTTTCCTTGCGCGCTTTCCCGCTTCCCCGCTTCCCCGGCTTTCAGCCAGTGCCTCGAACCTCGCAGTGAAATGCCTCAGCATCGGCGTTTGCTCGATGAATCGATAGCCGGAAACCCCCGACCGCCGCTGCCATATCTCAAGGATCGCCTCCACCACATAATCGATATGACTCTGGGTGTAGACCCGGCGGGGGATCGCCAGCCGCACCAGCTCCATGGCCGCGGGCGTTTCCTCACCGGTTCCAGAGTTGCGACGGCCGAACATTACGGTTCCAATCTCTACCGCGCGTATACCGGCCTCGATGTACAGCTCGGCCACCAGTGCCTGGCCCCGAAGCTCGAGCGCCGGGATCTGGGGGAAGAACGCCGCTGCATCGAGATAGATGGCGTGGCCCCCGGGCGGCTGCACGATGGGCACGCCCGCCTTCGAGACATGCTCGCCCAGGTAGGTGGTGGAGGTGATGCGGTACAGGAGATAGTCTTCGTCCAAGGCTTCGTGCAGTCCGACCGCTATTGCATCGAGATCGCGCCCGGCCATCCCTCCGTATGTGGGGAATCCCTCGGTCAAAATCAGGAGGTTGCGCTCCTTCGAGGCCAGCAGCTCATCATTGGTAGCGAGCAGCCCGCCGATATTCGCCATGCCGTCTTTCTTGGCCGACATGGTACAGCCATCCGCAAGCGAGAACATCTCCCGGGCAATCTCGAGGGGAGTCTTATGGCCGTAGCCGTCCTCCCTCAGTTTGATGAAGTAGGCGTTCTCCGCAAAGCGGCAGGCATCGATGTAGAGGGGGATACCATGCTCCCGGCAGATTGCTGAGACCGCGCGCACATTGGCCATCGACACCGGCTGGCCGCCCCCGGAATTGTTCGTTACCGTGAGCATGCAGAGAGGTATCCGTTCCCTTCCTGCGTCGGCAATCAGTGTGTTCAGCCGGTCTACATCCATATTGCCCTTGAAGGGGTGCCGGGCCGATGGGACCAGACCTTCGGGAATTACGAGGTCACGGGCCTCCGCGCCGGTGAACTCGACGTTGGCGCGGGTAGTGTCGAAGTGGGTGTTGTTCGGCACGATCTGCCCTGGCCGGCACATCGTCGAGAAGAGAATCCGTTCGGCGGCGCGGCCCTGGTGAGTCGGAAGGACGTGTTGAAAGCCAAAGATGTCATGCACCGCCTGCTCGAAGCGGTACCACGACCGGCTTCCGGCATAGGACTCGTCGCCGCGCATCACCGCCGCCCACTGCTCCGAGCTCATGGCCGCGGTTCCACTGTCGGTGAGGAGATCGATAAGCACATCCTCGGCTTTGAGCAGAAAGACATTGAATCCCGCGGCGCGAAGCTTCTGCTCGCGCTCTACGCGCGTGGTCATCCGGATAGGCTCGACCGACTTGATCTTGAACGGCTCGATGATCGTACGCATGGGGCGTAATGTAGCTTGGGTCAGAGCCGGCCGGTCGGGGGCGAGCAGCGATCACCGGCGGGCTGGCGCTGTTCACCTTTCTGTCGTTTTTGGTATCCTCTGTACTACAAGACTACGGCGGTATTCTCACCGTCCACGCTCCGCTGACGAGGCCATCGATGGCAAGGACCGGGTGGAAGACGAGCGACATACTGCGCACCTTGGCGATCATCGCCGGATTCTACATCACACTCCAGGTGCTGTGGGTGGGACAATCCATCGTTCTACTCACATTTCTCGGCGTCCTGTTCGGTGTTGCGCTGACCGCCGGAGTGGATTGGCTACAACGGCGGCGAGTGCCTCGGGGAATCGGCGCGGTGCTCATCGTGCTGTCATTTCTCGGCATCCTGGCGGGGCTCGGCGCCGCAACAGCTCCCAGCATCACGGGTCAGCTTCGCGAGCTCAAAACCCAGCTTCCGGAAGCGATCGGCAAGATCCAGCGCTGGGTAAAAGAGCGACAGGCTGGTGTCAACGAGGTACTGGAGCAGGCGGCACCCGATGCTGCCGCTGGCGAAGCAGGGCAGAGCGCTCAGGACACAGCGGGGGAGAAAACCGCTCCCGACAAGGAGAAGGCTCCCGCCTCCGGACAGGGTGCGGCGGGACAACTCGACGGCGTCGCCGGACATCTTTTTGGATTCTTCTCGTCCACGCTGTCGGTGCTGGGTGGCATGGTTCTGATACTCTTCGTGGCCATCTTCGTCGCCATCGATGCACAGACCTACCAGAATGGCCTGATGCATCTCTTCCCCCATGAGGCGAGGCCCCGGGCCCGCGAAGTGCTGAGCGCGACCGCAATGATGCTCCGGCGCTGGCTGTTTACCCAGTTCGTCAGCATGGTGCTCGTCGGCGCGCTGACCGCCGGGGTCCTCCTGATCATGGGCGTGAAGGCGGCAGTAGCACTGGGAATAATCGCCGGCATTCTCGAGTTCATCCCCATAGCGGGTCCCATACTCGCGTCAGTACCTGCCATCGCCATGGGCTTCCTGGAGGGGCCGGAGAAGGCGCTGTACGTGGCGCTCGCCTATGTGGTTATCCAGCAGGTCGAATCCAACCTGATTTATCCTCTGCTAATGAAGAAAGGCCTGGAGCTTCCACCGGTGCTCACCATCTTCACCCAGGGCGTGCTGGCGATTGTCTTCGGGTTCATCGGCCTACTGGTGGCGGTACCGATGCTCGCCGCCGCTATGGTGCCGATCAAGATGCTGTACGTACGGGACGTCGTTGGCGACGAGGTGAAGCTTCCGGGCCAAGAGGGCGGGGAAGGCGGAAAGGAGGGGGGAGAGGAAAAAGTCCAGCCAGCATGACGACAATGACCATGGTGCCGTAAAGGGGCGTCGGGGCGGCAGGGAGGAAGGACTGGCCTAGCCTTGCCCATCTTACCGCCTAGCCGCCCGTCACTTACCGCCGAAAAGCCTTGCCCAGCATGCCGCTGACATCGTCCATAACGGAGCCGTCATTGTCCTGGTCGAGGAAGCGGCTAAGCGCACCCATGACGCCGGGGGCGGTTTGCTTTAGGTGCTCCTCCTCGCCGGTGAGCAGGGTAGAGAGGCCTCCGGCATCGAGACTTTTCTCCTTTTTCGCCCTTCCTATTGCGCCCATTACCAGTGGGGCCAGCATTGTCAACAGAGTCCCCGCTTTGCCGGCGTCGAGACCGGTTGCCTGGCTCAGTCCGGTCTGCACAGCCTGCTGCCTTCCGCCGAGCACATGGCGAAGGATGCCCGCGCCGGGTTTTTCGGAGGCACGGCTGACATAACCGGGCACGTCGTCGAGAATACTGCCGTCGTGATCATTCGAGACGGCACTGGCGAGCGATTGCGCACGGCCGGTGTCACTCGTGTTGCGTGCCAGTGCAGAGATGAGGAGTGGGAGCGCCGCATCGATCGCATTGCCGGTAGTGCCCGGATCGGCCCCGATCCGGCTGCTGATCTGATTGACGGCGTCGCCGCCGAGCCGCTGCTGAAGCATGTCGAGCAAAGCCATAACGAACCTCGAAAAAAATGAGAGGATATGAACTGGCATAAGATGGCCTGTACTCTCGAGGCCGGGTGTGGCCTGGGTCACGATCGGGCGGGCGGATGGACGGGCGGACAGGCAGGAGTCGGATGGGCGGAAGGATTCCAGTCTCGCCAGTGTAACTGCCGTCCACCTGTCCATCAGTCCATTCGCACCCGCCTGTCCGCCTGTCCTGTCGTTACTTACCTTCCCCCGCATGTCTTCCGCCTCCAGAGCACGTCTCCAGCTTCTGGGAGCCGCACTGCTGTTCTCCACCGGCGGCGCCGCGATCAAGGCCGCAGCGTTTACCGGCTGGCAGATCGCGAGCCTGCGATCGGGCTTCGCTGCCCTGGCTCTGCTGCTGATCGCACCGGGAGCGCGCCGGTGGTGGAACCCTCGGCAGCCAAACGGCCAGCTCTGGCAGACGGTACTGGTGGGCTGCTGCTACGCCGGCTGTCTAACGCTGTTCGTACTGGCCAACCGCCTCACCACCGCCGCGAACACGATCTTTCTGCAGTCCACGGCGCCACTATACGTCCTGATCCTGGCGCCATGGCTGCTCAAGGAGCCCGTCCGGCGGTGGGATATCGGATTCATGCTGGCGGTGGGGATTGGATTGACGCTCTTTTTCGTTGGGGCGGATCAACCGGTGGTCACTGCTCCACACCCCACCCGGGGCAACCTTCTGGCGGTGATCAGCGGATTCTTCTGGGCCCTCACCGTCTGCGGTTTGCGTTGGCTTGTTGCCGTGCCGGGGCGAGGGTCGCCGTTGGCGGCGGTGACCTCGGGAAACTTCACGGCATTTCTGGTGGCGCTGCCCTTTGCCCTTCCTCTGGGCGCGCACTCGTTTTCCGAATGGTCGGTCCTGATATATCTCGGGGTGTTCCAGATCGCCGTGGCCTACCTGCTCGTAACCAGCGCCATAAGCCACATACCCGCGCTGGAGGCATCGATGATTCTGCTGATCGAGCCGGCACTCAATCCGCTGTGGGCCTGGCTAGTGCAGGGGGAGGTACCGGGGATCTGGGCCATGATCGGCGGCACGATCATACTGGGTGCGACTACAGCCAGGAGCTGGTCCGAGCGCCGTGTTGAAGCGCCGGTAGCCTGACCGTGCGGCACACCCCCTCGGCGCTGATCGAAACCATACGGATCAGAAACGGCGAGGCGCCGCTGTGGTATCTGCACCTGCGGCGGCTGGCCTCGAGCTGCAAGGCGCTGGGTATACCTTTGCCCGGTGCGCTGGAGGTGCCGGGGGGAGGAAGCGACCGGGTCCATCGGCTAGAGGTTGGAATGCGCGGAGTGCAGGTGAGTGAGCGTCTAACAGGACCCGCCGCCCCGGTCAGGATGATGGTGTCCAAGGTGGCGCATCACTCGTATCCCTATAAGACCACGGACAGGGCTCAGTTCGATCGCGCGTTCGACGGGGCCCGCGCGGCCGGGATGGACGACGCGCTGCTCCTAACCCCGGGCGGCTTCGTCGCCGAAGCCGTTATATGGAGCGTGCTCTGGTGGGAGGGGCCTCAGCTCTGCGGCCCGGCGTTTGACCTCGGCATCCTGCCAGGAGTGGGACGAGCCCGATTGACCGAACTAGCCGGGAAGGTGGAGGAACGGCGCTCCACACTGAAGGAACTGCAGGGATTGCCGCTCCTGCTGGTGAACGCCGTCCGCGGGGTGGTGCCGGTGCTAAGTCTCGATGGTCTGCCGCTGCCGGAATCGAGGGAAACCGAGGCGCTTGCCGCTCGCTTTTGGCCTTGACCTCGCCCAGTCCCGGGCGATATTTTGCCGGGCTCGCCAACGTCGGGCAGTCCTCTCGTGGTGGTTGTAGCTCAATTGGTTAGAGCGCCGGACTGTGGCTCCGGAGGTTGCGGGTTCAATCCCCGTCAGCCACCCTGGTAGGTGCCAGTTCGCCCACGAAGATGCGCTGCTGGGCAGAGCTGGTGCAGAGGTCCGTAGCTCAAGTGGTAGAGCACCGGTCTCCAAAACCGGGGGTTGCAGGTTCGAGTCCTGCCGGGCCTGTTGGGCGGGAGCTGTGAGCCATTAGCATGAGCTATTAGCTGCTCCGAGCCGGTCTGGGCAAGGCTGTAGCTAATAGCTAACGACTAGTAGCTAATAGCGGTCACGGCGCTATCGTCTAGGGGACTAGGACGGGGCCCTCTCAAGGCCC
>JACCRS010000228.1 GCA_013813435.1 Gemmatimonadales bacterium | reverse complement strand
CTGTTGAGCACCGAGCTCACCGGCAGGCCGATGAACTTGGTGCCGCGGGTGCGCTGGTCCAGGATGGGTAAGCGGGTAAGCGGGTAGGCGGGTAAGCTTGGCAGCAAGTCGATTTGAGGAGCGCCCTGATGTTCAAGTTGCTCCTGCTTACCCGCTTTCCCGCCTACCCGCTTACCGCCCGCCGTCACCCGCACTGCCCCCACCCACACTGGGCGCAGCTGATGCAGCCGGAAGAGCGCACGACCGGTCCGGCGCAGTCGGGGCAAACCCGAATAAGGTGTGAGACATTTTCAGGACCGTCCGTCCGCCCGTCCGCCTGTCCACCCCTACTTGGCTGGTACGTGGTAGGCTTGACCTGAGCGGTTGAGGCAGGAGTAGAACTGGAATGAAGTGACACTGGGCATTCCCGGTTTCGGTATTTGTTCGGACACGACCCGAATATATACCGAACGTAGCCGAGGTCAAGAATCTCCGGCTCCTGGCCCTCAGATCCTTGCAATCGGTAACGGAGTTTGCAACGTTGTCACACGTGTTACGGATCAAGACCCCGCAGGGAGCATTCGCGATTGTCCTACCAGGAGGAAAAATGAAAGCGCCAAATCTCTTTGCGGTCACCTTTCTTCTAGCCGCAGTCACATCGCCGGCGGCATCGCAGCAAGCCGGCGCGCTCGAATTCGGAGCGTTCGCCCAGGTCAGCTACTTCGAGGAGAGCCTCCGCTTTGACCGGGGCTCCGGGGGCGGCGGTGTCCGGCTGGGATTCTTCCCGGTGCGCCAGTTGGAACTGGAGGCTGAAGGAGCCTTCGTACCGACCGAAGGACCCGGTGGCCTGAATGTGTCGTACATCCCACTCCGCGCCCGTCTCCTGTTCAACTTGCCGGTGGGAGATCATGGCGCCTTTCTGGTAGGCGGCGGCTACGCTCGAAATCAATTTCGCCGGGATCTCGATACCCATGAAGATGGAGTAACCGCTTTGATCGGAGCCCGTCTGGGTCTTCCCTCGAGAACCTCGATACGGATATCAACTTCTCTCGACTACATACCATCGCCCAGTATCGAGCTCTACCCCGGCGCAGTCCTGGAGCCGGATCACAATGTCAATTGGAACATTCAGGTCGGACTCGGCTTTCTCCTGGGCGGGGGCAGTTACTCCAGGGCCGAGCGCCGGGAGCCCACGCCAGTCGCTCCCCGACCCGACACGCTGGCGATGCGAGCCCAGCGAGACTCGATGGCTCGAGCCGCGCGACAGGACTCGCTTCGGGTAGCCCAGGCGGCGCGGGCCCAACAGGACCGGCTCCGCGACAGTGTGCGTATGGCAGAGCAGAGGGCTACTGCACTGCAGCAGGCTATGCGTGACAGCATCGGCCAGGTTGCCCGCCAGGACAGCATCCGGACCGCGGCGTTGCGCGACAGCCTGCGGATGACGCAAAACCGTGCCCGCATGGCGTCCCTCAGAGACAGCCTGGAGCGGATGGCTCTGCGAGACAGCCTTCGTCTGATGATGGCCACACGGCAGACGCGGTTGACCCTGCGAGGGGTGAATTTCGAGCTGGGCAAGGCCGTACTGCTCTCGATTTCCCGGGACATCCTGGAGGAGGTTGGCCGATCACTCGTCGCCAACCCGCAGGTGCAGGTGGAGGTAGCCGGGCACACCGACAGTACCGGCTCCCGGGCCTTGAATGAACGTCTCTCGCTGGCACGGGCTGAGTCGGTCAAGGCTTTTCTGGTGGAAAATGGAGTTACCGCGGACCGGATGGCAGTTCAGGGGTATGCCTCGACCCAGCCGGTCGCCACCAACCGGACTGCCTCGGGCCGGGCTGAGAATCGGCGAGTGGAGTTGAGACGAACGGATTGAGGGGTAGCTGAGCTTCACGCAAAGGCCGCCGCTGTTAGCCGGCGGCCTTTACGTTTAGAAAAGTTCATCAACCAGGCATATGAATTTCTCACTTGACGACGGGCTCGCGATTCTCAGCCGCACGCCGGCGGTGCTGCGAGCCTGGCTCTGGGAGCTACCCGATTCGTGGACCAAGGCCACCGAAGACGCCGATAGCTGGAGCCCATACGACATCGTGGGCCATCTGATCCACGGTGAGCAGACCGATTGGATCATCAGGACCGAGATCCTGCTCACCCACGGGGAGGGTCGCGCGTTCACCCCATTCGATCGCTTTGCCCAGTTCGAAGCGTCCCGGGGGAGAACACTTCATGAGCTGCTGGAAGCCTTCGCTCAGCTCCGCGCCGCGAACCTGACCCGGCTGGAGTCGCTCGGAGTCACCCTTGAGGACCTCGACCGCCGCGGGCTCCATCCCGAGCTCGGGCCGGTAACCCTCGGCGAGCTGCTGGCCACCTGGGTGGCCCACGACCTCAGTCACATCGCCCAGATTGCCCGGGTGATGGGCCGGCAGTACGCCGATGCGGCAGGACCATGGCGCGCCTATTTGCCAATGCTGGGTTCAGCGCGCCCGTGACCGAGCCGAACGACCGCACCAAAGCCGCAGAGCAGCATCGCGGCCGCTGTGAGGTGGAGGAGCTGCTTGTGAGTTACTGCCGGCCGCGGCGAATTCTGGGCGACTGCTCGTGCGGCAGGATAAAGTCTTCTTCGGAAGGTGGCCGCACCAACAGATCAAAGGCCAGGAAAAGGGTCTTGGAGTAGGGAAAGAATGCAAACGGAACGATCAGCATCAGGATAAGGGTGCTGGCCTGAAACAGGGCCCAGGGAGGGGAGGGCCAGGTCCACACCAGAAACCCGACCACCCAGACGGCGAACACCGTCTCCACCGCCATGAGATTGAAGAAATACGCTCCCAGCCAGTAGCCCTGCTCCCCTCGTTCGAGCCCCAGGCCGCAGACCGGACAGTTCGGCACCAGCCGGGACCAGGTCACGAAGATGGGACCGCCTCCGCAGTTGGGGCAGTGCAGCCGCAATGCGCGGGTGAACGACCGAGCCACTCGGCGTTGCGAGGGAAGCTGAGCTGGTGAGGTGCTGGGCATACGGCACTCGAAGCAGGTGCTACTTGATACTAGCATTCGGAGTCGGGAACCGGGAGTCGAGAGTCGGGCAGGACCAGGCACTTCCAGCCCCCAGGCTCCCAGCTCCTAGCTCAGATGCCTCTCGAGCCAGCGCTCTACGTCGGTGAGCACCTCCGGGTAGCCGATGTCGGCGAACAGACCGTGGTAGGCGCCGGGGTACTCTCGAAGCTCTCGATCGGGGCAGCGCACCTTACTGAAAAATTCCCGGCTCCCGTCGGGCGGCACCATCCGGTCAGCCGCGCCGTGCAGGATGAGCACCGGCACGGAGAGACTCGCGGCTCGGGCCTGTACTCTTTGTATGGCGGCGGTTACCTCGGTCGAGAGCCTTGCTGTGCCCCGCCGGTGAAAGAGCGGGTCCGCCAGCACTGCATTGACCACGGAGGGATCCCGCGCCAGACCGGACAGGTCCATCCCCACCTGGAGCGAGAAGCGAGGCCAGACGCGCGACATGACCCGTCCGAGAGCCATCAGGAACCGGGGGACACCGAGCCTCCCTAGCGGCGGCGCCGCCGCGATCACACCGGCCAGGCCGTCCGGTTGATGCAGCGCATAGTCAAGCACCACCAGCCCCCCCAGGCTATGCCCTAGGACGAAGACCGGCAGGTGGGCCTCCCATCCCCGCACCTGAGCTAAAAAGGCGTGCAGGTCGCCCCGATATTCCTC
>JACCRS010000208.1 GCA_013813435.1 Gemmatimonadales bacterium | reverse complement strand
GTCGAAGTGTCGTGACGCTTCCCAACTTTATCGTCATCGGCGCTGCCAAGGCGGGCACCACGGCGTTGTACTGGTACCTGGCGGAGCACCCGCAAGTGTTCATGAGTCCGGTAAAGGAAACCAACTTCTTTGCCTACGGCCTGGA
The DNA here is from genome assembly GCA_013813435.1 of Gemmatimonadales bacterium. Classification (GTDB taxonomy): domain Bacteria; phylum Gemmatimonadota; class Gemmatimonadetes; order Gemmatimonadales; family GWC2-71-9; genus CAVVWJ01. The sequence goes on along the minus strand of JACCRS010000208.1, from coordinate 19,774 downwards.
CGCTCAGGGTAAGATTCTCTACGGAGATCCAGAGTTCCATCAGTTCCCTGTGAAGTCACTGCCGGAGTATGAGGAGTTGTTCGCCGAAGCGGGTGAAGCCAAGGCTGTCGGCGAGGCCTCACCCATCTATCTCGAATGTCCCCAGGCGGCAGCTAGAATTCGGGAGTTGCTCCCCGCCACACGCATTATCTGCGGCCTTCGCCAGCCGGTTGACCGGGCGTATTCCGATTACCTGATGTACCTGCGGAGTCGAGGACGAGCGTTTGCGCCTGGTCAAGATCTCGCCGCCGCCGCTGCCTGGATCCGCCCTGACTCGCACTGGATGAAAATAGGCAGATATTACGAGCAGCTGATCCCGTTCTACGATGCCTTCCCCCGCGAACAGATCCACGTTTTCCTGTTTGATGATCTCAAACGGAATCCCCGCCGAGTCATGCAGGAGATGTATCGGTTTCTCGGTGTCGATCCGGAGTTTGTTCCTGATTTTACTACACCACACAACGTCGGCGGTGTGCCGGAGAGCAGGCTGCTGGAGAGGGTCTTGACGAGCAGAACCATCAGGTCAGCTATGGGGCCATTGATGCCAACTCGGGCGGCCAATTGGGTCAGGCAGCTCCGCACCAGCAACCTGCGTCAGGCCCCGCCTCTGCCGGTGGAGCTGAGACAGGAGCTCACGCGCCAGTTTCGCACCGACATCGCCCGAACCTCCGAACTCATCGGGCGAAACCTGGAACATTGGGTCTGAAGGTCCGAACGCAAGGATGGTGGCACCGGCGGCAGTGCTGCCGGTAGCCGGGCCTACACCCAGTGGCTCAAGTCTCGATTCAGGAGTCGAGACAATAAGGCCACCTCTTCTCGGAACGTTTCCACCAACTCCGTCCTGAACTCCGGGGATAGCGGCTGGCGCTTCTCCCTCACCGTATTCAGGACCACGATCTTTGATTTTACGGCCGTGATTCCTTCCCCGCCGACTGCTTGCTTGAGCCGGCGCACCGCTGTGTGCAGCACCGGTGGGGGTTTCCGGGTGAAATTGCTCAACCAGCCCAGTCGGGCTCGCTTGTTGTCGTTGATGCGCGGGAAGTTGGACCGCTGGTCATGGGGGATACCCAGGAACTCGATCACGTCGTCGTAGACCGCCTGCGGCGAGACCGCGAAGTCATCGAACAGAATCAGCTTTACCTGATCGCGCGGAAAGACGGAGAGCAACCGCCGAGTCTGGGTTCCGAACTGGCCGACTTGCGCGTATTGCAGCAGGAACGAGCCGCGCGAGACGGGCGGCAGATCTATCCCCCGGCTGCGCCGCTCTTGCATACGCCAGGCTGTTTCAAAATCGGCTTCGCGTTCTTCGGCAACATATAGCAGCTGCGAATGTAAGGAGTGAACCATCTCCACTGGATTACGAAACATCGCAATGATGCGGGCGTCGGGATTGAACTCGCGAATATTGGGAATGGCCACCGACGAGCGAAGGTAGTAGACGGAAGCTTCGCCCACCGCCAGATGCCGGTCGGTACTGTCCGCAAAGATCCCGGCATACTCTTCCGGCGTCTTCACCCTCGGGTAGGTGCCCAGGTCCTTGGCGAAGAAGTGGGGCTCCTTGATCTCCGACATAAAGATGCTGGGGTGCGGACGGAGGTACTCGTAGAGAGCCGTCGTTCCGCATTTCGGGGCACCCACGATGAAGAAATTCGGTTTCATACCTTCCCTGTATCCATAAAGGCGTGTCGCAAAGGCGCCACAGTCTTGTGGTCGACCGCCGTCTCGATCACCAGGTAGCCACTGCCTGCCGTGCTATCCCACCTTCCCCTTGGCGGCACCCCCGGCCACAAGTGCCCTTACTATGGGGCCGTTGTAGATTGCCCAGCGGGGTTCAGGGTCAGCGATAGCCCACCCGCAAGTTTTGGTCTCAGGCTCCCAGTGAGGCGTTCGCGCTGGCGCTGACACCTACCTGTCCGGACAGCCGGGGGGCATGGATCGTGCTAAACCCGGGTCCGTCGGGTGGTCCATCGGCAGGTGGCGTTTGAGATTGATATGAACAAGGTTCCGTCGCCACCGCAAGCTCGAGGGCAGCACTTTGGGCAGGTCCCTGGCGGCTTGGGCCCACGGTAGAAATCTTCGAAGGGATTTGAACAATTGTCTTCAGAGATCGACTCTTTGGGCAGAGACGGAAAACGTCTCCGTTACGTTTGCATGCCCGGCAGCCCCTACACTGGCTCTACCCTCCTCGGGGCTCTCCTCAATGAGCATCCCCATTGCGCCTCCATTGGGGCTGCCACCGGGCTGATCCGCAGATCGGATCTATCGAGTTACCACTGCTCCTGCGGCAAAAAGTTCCTGGAGTGCGAGTTCTGGCACGACATCGTGGCTCGAACCCGGGATCTCGGCCGCCCGGTAAACGTGTTCAAGACAAATCGCTGGAACACCTACCTCAGGCTGTCCCAGAATCGCTGGATCAATGCTGTTCTCGTTCGGTCGCTGGGCCAGGATGTGCTCAACGACGTCCGAGACGCGGTTGTGGGTAGGCTCAGTGGCGTCCGCGGAGCCATCTCTGAAGTGGGTTGGAACACGTGGAGTCTGGCTTCGGCGGTTTTGGGAAAGACCGGGAAGTCCGTTTTCATCGACACGGCGCGCGATCACCAGCGGCCAAAGTACCTGGCCCGGCATCCGTTGCTCGACGTCAGAGTAATTCATCTGGTCAGGGATCCACGCGGGAACTCAGCGAGCATTATGAAGCACACGGGCGCCGATGTAGCAGCCGCTGCCCGGCAATGGAAGCACTACAATGTCGAGGCTGCTCGCGTGAAGCGCTATCTGCCTCAAGGGTCTTGGATGTCGCTGCATTACGAGGATCTGTGTGCCAACCCCGGCGCGGTATTCGACCGGATCTCCGATTTCCTGGAAGTCGATCGAGCCCCGATACAGCACGGATCTCGAAGCCTCGAGAGCCATATCATCGGGAATAAGACCCGCTTGAACGGGAGCAGAGAAATCCGGGAGGACCTTTCCTGGCAGACCCGGTTCGGCGCCGCGGATCTGGCCACCATAGCGACAATCACGGGGCCGACCAGCCATAGTCTCGGTTTTAACTGGCCTTGATCCTGGCCCGACCGCACCATCTCATGCTTGATCCCTTCGGCATCCCCGAAATCATCTCATCCGCCGGCCCGGGAGGAGGGAGCTGCCCATGACGCCGGTATCTGGCGTTAGCCCGCGCCCCGGCGATCGCGAGGATCGCAAGGGAGCGGCCTCCGGGCTGACGAAACGGGCTCTCGGCGGCATGCTCTGGACGTTCAGCGGCACGGGTGTTCAGGCCATAGTCCAGCTGCTCGTACTCATGGCGCTGGGCCGGCTGCTCTCGCCCGCCGAGTTCGGGGTCATGGGCGCTGCCGTGGTCGTCATCGCGGTTTCCCAGATCGTTTCCCATGTCGGTGTCGGACCGGCCATCATTCAGCGGCGGGAGCTGGAGGTCGTCCACATCCGGGTGGCCTTCACTATCTCGGCTGTCCTCGGGCTGGTCCTCGGCGCGGCAGTATGGCTGGCAGCACCGGCGATCGCGTCGTTCTATCGCATCCCCGCAGTCGAGCCGGTGATCCGGGCCGTGGCATTCCTGTTTCCCATGGACGGTTTCAACACGGTCGGCAAGGCACTGCTCAGCCGGCAGCTGCGTTTCCGACTTTTCGTCGCCATCGACGTCGGCAGCTACATCCTCGGATACGCCTGCGTGGGAGTATTGCTGGCATGGCAGGGTTATGGGGTCTGGGCCCTGGTGGTGGCTAATCTGTCCCAGTCGGCGCTGCGCACGATTGCGATGCAGGCCGTCACCAGGCACCCGATGCGCCCGAGTCTCGATCCGAAGGCTAGCCGGGACCTGTTGAGCTTCGGTTTGGGGCACTCGCTTGCCCAGATCGGCCTGGTGTTCTCCCAGCAAGCTGACAACCTGGTGGTCGGACGCTGGCTGGGCCCCGCGGCGCTCGGCGTCTACGGGCGGGCGTACAACCTGATGGTAATGCCTGCCACCGCCTTCGGAAAAATCGTGAACCGGGTGCTGTTTCCGGTCATGTCACAGGTCCAGGACGAACGCGACCGTTTTGCCGGCGCGTACGAGCGCACGCTGGCGATCGTTGCGCTGATTTCGCTGCCGGTCAGCGCGATCCTCTGGATCGTGGCGCCGGAGTTCATTCCGACGCTGCTTGGACCGCAGTGGACCGGAGTCGTGCTGCCGTTCCGACTGTTCACGTGCGGTCTGTTCTTTCGGATGAGCAGCAAGGTCACCGATGCGTGCCTCAAGTCAACCGGAGCGGTCTATTCCCGCGCGCTTATTCAGGGGCTGTATGCGGCTATGGTGCTCGTGGCGGCGATCGTCGGGCAGCGCTGGGGTGTGGGCGGTGTGGCGGTAGCGGTCTCGGTTGCCATGGGCATCAACTGGCTGATGATGGCGGCACTGGGCCGCTCGGTTACGGGCCTGTCCTGGCCTCGTTTTGCACGCGCGCAGGCGCCCGGCGCGTTGTTGGCCATCCTGATCGGCAGCGCCACGGCGGTCGCGGTCCAGGCGACGCGGACTGCTCATCTGAGCGACATCCTAATCCTGATCGTGGGAGGGGTCACGGCCGTTGCCGTGGTTGTTGCAGGATGGTGGCTCGGCATTGAGCGGTTTCTCGGTCCGCATGGGGCCTGGGCCTTCCAGAGGGCGAATGATCTTTTCCGTCGACGCTCGCACCGCAAGGCCGGTAAAGCGGTCGCCTCGGACAGCCTGGCATCTGCCGGAAAGGCCAATTCGCAGTGAGGGTGAGCGAAACCGTGAAGAGGCCATTACGGCGGCTCCGGGCCGATTACCACCAGCTGACCGCCTCGCTGAGAGGTCTGCCCTCAGTTCTGATCATCGGAACGCAGAAGGGCGGCACCACTTCGCTCTTCACCTATCTGACGCAGCACCCCGATGTGCTGCCGCCGCTCACCAAGGAAGTCCATTACTTCGACTTCAACTATAGTCGCGGCACCGAGTGGTACCGCGGACGTTTCCCGTACGCCCATCGCTTGCGCCGCGGCTCGCTGACGCTCGACGCCTCGCCATACTATTTGGTGCACCCGCTCGTACCCCAGCGGGTCGCTCAGCTGCTGCCCCAGGTCAAGCTGGTCGCCTTGCTCCGGAATCCGGTTGACCGGGCTCATTCCCACTACCAGCACGAAGTCCGGGATGGCCGGGAGTCGCTCTCTTTCGCCGAGGCAATCGACAAGGAACCGGAGCGCCTGGCCGGTGAGGAGGAGCGCCTCCGAAACGACCCCGGCTATTACAGCTTCAACCACCATCGCTATTCCTACACCCGTCGCGGATTGTACGTCGAGCAGCTGCGCCGTTGGACCGAGCACTTTCCGCGCTCTCAGCTGCTGGTTCTTCCGAGCGAATGGCTGTTCCGCGATCCGGTCGCGGCCACCTCAGCGGTGCACGATTTTCTGGAGCTCCGGACCCACCGGCTCGAGCGCGACAAACCCGCTTCGAAGGGGGGGTACGACCGTACCATACCACCGGAGCTGAGGACCCGACTGGCCGCTTACTTCGAGCCCTACAACCAGGAGCTGTACCAGTGGCTGGGTACGGAGTTCGATTGGGCGTGACCGATTCAGGGCTCAAACCCATTGCCTTCTTTCTGCCCTCACTCGTTGGCGGCGGTGCCGAGCGGGTCATCATCAACCTGGCGCATGGCATAACGGAGCGGGGGTTCCCAGTCGATTTCGTTGTCGCGGCGGCCGAAGGTGCCCTCCTCGACCAGGTGCCCCCGACCGTCCGGCTGGTGGATCTCCACGCTCCCCGGGTGCTTCGGAGCCTGCTTCCACTGGCGGCCTATCTCCGCCGGGAGCGGCCCAGGGTTCTGATCTCGTCGATGAACTATGCCAACCTCGTCGCCCTCTGGGCCGCCAGGCTCGCTGGGCAGGCCACTCCGGTGGTCGTGACGGTGCATACCACCCTCTCCGAGTCCAGCCGGCGGCAGCAGCGCCGATTGACCGGCCGGCTCTGGCCGCACCTTCTGCGAACCTTCTATCCCTGGGCCGCCAACGTGGTGGCTGTGTCTCGCGGCGCGGCCGATGACCTTGCCCGCTCGTCGGGATTGCCCCGAGACCGGGTGGAGGTGGTCTACAACCCGGTAATCACCACCGCCGGCCTTGCGGCCGCCGGCCGGGCGCCGGACCATCCCTGGTTCGCTCCGGGGCAGCCGCCGGTCATCCTAGGTGTCGGGCGCCTGACCCGACAAAAGGACTTCCCGACCCTCATCCGGGCCTTCGCCGAGGTCCGGCGCCGGCGTCCAGCGCGCCTGATGATCCTGGGGGAAGGAGAGGATCGGTCCGGGTTGACTGCTCTCGCGAGTGAGCTCGGCGTGGTCGACGATGTGGCGCTTCCCGGCTTCCGGGATAACGCTATGGCGTACATGGCTGGGTCAGCCCTCTTCGTGCTGTCTTCGGGATGGGAGGGTCTGCCCACTGTCCTGATCGAGGCACTTGCCGCGGGAGCCAGGGTGGTGTCCACTGATTGTCCCAGCGGTCCGAGGGAGATACTGCAGGACGGTCGGCTCGGCGCCCTGGTGCCGGTGGGAGATGCGCCCGCATTGGCGAAAGCCATGCTCGAGGCCCTGGAGCTACCCGCAGGCCGGGTTCCTTCAGAGGCGTTGGCGCCCTTCACCAGGGAAGCGGCAGTGGACCACTACCTCCGCTTGATCGAGAAGGCTTGATGTTGGGTATTCGTCGCCTGTCTTAGGGCAGGGGGCTGGGCAGTTCCAGGTAGGAGCCGATGAGAGTATCCCATTCGGGTGGAGTAAAAGCACCAAAACCGGCATCAGGGAAAAAGGTCATTTCGCCGAAAATGATCTGGTTGCGAATGTGGAAGAAGTCGACCCGGACAAAGGGAATTGCTCCGGCTAACTGCTCGGCCAGAGAAATCATCTCCTTTAGTCCGGCGGGCCGTTCCACGTCTTCGTTTTTTGTCGGGTAGGTATACCCAAAGGGCAAGCGCTCCCAGTCGGTGGAATAGAAAGTCCGTTGATGACGGGTGAAGCGCTGGGTATCTACGTGGATCAGCCGCACCCGGCCGTTGAAGCAGTACAGTTTATAGTCAAAGAGCTCGGTATCCGGGTCGCCCAGATATTCCACGCAGATGATGCGAGGGGGAATATCCTGGTACACCGGCTCGCGGCTGCGAGCGGAATAGCTGGTCTTCAACCATCGTTGACAGGTTTCCATAGCCTTCTGACGGTCCAGGCGCGCTTTGTCGGGGACGATGAGATTCCAGCCGCTGGCGTGTGTTGCTTTGAGCACAAATTTTTCCGGTAGGTTGTCCCAGGGAATCTCGGAGGCGTTCTGGTACACGCCCAGCAGCCGGTTGAGATGGGTTTCTCCAATCCGGGCACGAACGTAGTCGTACACAGCGCACTTGTCCGCTAACGGGGCATACTGTTTCGGCCGGCCGTAGAGCTTGAGCCATTGTAGTTTGGCGGTAAAAGCCAGGGGGTGGGCCAGGTCCAGAGGTCGCCCGAACGTCAGGAGATAGCGCCATTTAACGTAGAGACGATCACTGATGGGGATCACTTTTGACAGTTCGGCAACCAGGACGGTCGGCGCAATTACCTTCTTGATCCATCTCTTCGTGAAGTTGGAGCTTTTCCGAATGAGCTGGGACGAATCGATCACTGGCTTACCTCCTGGCACACGCGAGCAGGAACGCGGCGGTCGGCACTGGCTCGTCTGACCGATAACGCCTGGATGATCCCAGAATCCTGTTTGGTTGAAAGATACCGATGTTGCTGAGGCCAGCAATTAAGCTATGAAGCGCAAGATTCTCCTGCTCTCGACCAGTTTAGGCATGGGCGGCGCGGATCGCCAGATTCTTTACCTGGCAAACGCACTCCTGGACCACCAGTATGCGGTGCGTCTGGTCTCGATGACGCCACTGGGGGAGATGGGGCACCAGGCGTTGGCCGGGGGGTTGCCCATAATCAGCCTGGGCATGGACCGAGGTAAAGCGGACTGGCCAGCGTTTCAGCGGATGGTCAGCCTGCTGAGAGAATGGCAGCCGGACCTGCTTACCAGCTTTATGTATCATGCCAACCTTCTAGGACGGGTAGCGGGCAAATGGGCGGGCGTTCCTCTCATTGTGACGTCCATTCGCAGCGAGCGTACCGGCAGCGCCTCCCGCGATTGGCTGATGCGGCTGACAAACTGGATCGATCATTGCTGCACCACCAATTCACAGCAGGTCGCCGACTCCCTCGGGAAACGAGGGTTACTCCCAACCGAGAAGTTGAGAGTAATACCCAACGGGGTTGATATTGCAGCACTATCGGCTCCGGCCAGCGAACGATATCGGATTCGGAGTGAACTGGGGATTGCACCAGCTGAGTTCGTCTGGTTGGCGATTGGACGCCTGCTACCCCAGAAGGACTACCCTACGCTGCTGGAAGCTTTTCAACCCCTGGCGGGAGCTCCGGCCCGCCTGTTGGTTGCCGGCCGGGGGCCTCTGCTCGAAGAGTTGAGGCAGCAGGCACAACAGCTGGGAATTGCGTCCCAGGTGACGTTTCTGGGTGTAAGGGAGGACATCGCGGCGCTACTTGCCGCTGCTGATGGGTTTGTCCTGTCATCCGCCTGGGAGGGCATGCCCAACGTGGTAATGGAAGCTCTGGCCGCGGCCACGCCGGTGGTTGCTACACAGGTTGGCGGTGTGTCAGAGCTGGTGCAACCGGGCGAGAGCGGATTCACCGTACCGGCCCGGGACCCACGTGCCTTGTCCCACAACATGCGCCAGCTCATGACCCTGTCCATCGAGGAAAGAGGGCAGATGGGTCTCCGGGGACGCCACCATGTCGAGGCTCACTATGGTCTGGGCGCGATGGCCGATCGCTGGATGGCTCTGTACCGGGAGCTATTGATGGAAAAGGGATTGTCGACAACCACCTCCATGATCGAGAACGCCTGAATGACCTCGCTCGCGTACGGCGCCCTGTGGATCTTCGTCTTCTCGGTACCGTGGGAAAGAATCATCGTGTTGCCCGGCGTCTCGATCGTCACCCGAATAACCGGAGCCTTGGCGTTGGCTCTGGCCTTGTTCTCCGTGGTGACTTCGGCGCGGGTGCGACGCCTGCATCGCTTCCATATGGCTGCTTTGCTGTTCGTGATTACGGCTGGCGTCGCTCTGTTCGGAATCCGGTTCAAGGACCTCCCGGACAAGTTTTTGACCTACGTTCAGCTTCTCCTGATGGTCTGGATGATCTGGGAGATCGCCCCCTCCAAAAAGCGTCTGCTCGGTCTCATGATGGCTTACGTGTTTGGCGCCTACGTCGCAGCCCTGGACACGCTGATGCTATACCGCAGTGGCGGGGGGAAGATCGTGCGTTTCGCCGCCGGGGAGGCTGACCCTAACGATCACGCAATGGTTCTCGCGCTGGGACTGCCGATGGCATGGTACCTCGCGACAACCTATCACCAGCCTATCCTGCGCTGGCTCTTCCGGGCTTACCTCCCGGTTGCCGCTGTTGCCGTCGGCCTCACCGGTTCCCGGGGAGGGATGCTAGCCAGTATGGTGGGTCTCCTGATCGTACCTCTGACAATGACCCGACTCTCTCCCGGCAGGCTTGCCACGGCCATCGTCGTGCTCGGCCTTTCCGGGGCCATCGCCATAGCATATGTCCCGGACCGGCTGGTGCAGCGGTTCGCCAGCACCGGCTCAGAGATGCAGGACCTCCGTTTCGGCGGCCGCTTCAAACTCTGGATGGCGGGATTGCGTGCGTTTACCGAGAAACCGGTGTTGGGCCACGGTGTGAACGGCTTCCAACGGGCGATCCGCGGGCGGCTGGGGATATATACCCAAGTGGCGCACAACTCCTTCCTGTCGGTGTTGGTAGAGCAAGGATTGGTGGGACTTCTCTTCTATCTATGCATGTTCATTGCGGTATTCCTCGCGGTGCTCGAGCTCCCGACCCTGGAGCGACGATTCGGGCTGGTTCTACTGGCCACCCTTGGAATCGCGATGCTTCCTCTGACCTGGGAGCATCGCAAGGGGGTCTGGTTCGTCCTGGCAGTCCTAACGGGATTCGCCCAGGTGGCCGGGATCAGGACTCGAGGAGCGGTGCGTAAACAGCAGGCCCGGCGTCCTACCCCACTGCGATACCCGGCCGGCGCACGCCCCCTCGACCCGCTTACGGCCCCGGGCAGGGAAGCTACGACGTGACACCCAGGGTAAGCGTGGTCAGTACGGTCTACAACGGAGAGCCGTATTTCGACCGGGCAATCCCCGGAATCCTTGCTCAAACCTTCGAGGACTTCGAATTCATCCTGGTTGATGACGGCTCCAGCGACGGCACCCTCGATGGTCTGCGTGAGCTTGCCGGTCGCGACCAGCGAGTTCGGGTGTTCGCACCGGGGCGCCTGGGGGCAGCCGGGGCCTACAACTACGGAGTAGCCCAGGCCCGGGGTGAGTACATCGCCCGCCAGGATTTTGACGACCGCAGCTATCCCGACCGTCTGCGGCTCCAGGTGGAGTTCCTGGATGCTCACAGCCGGGTCGGAGTAGTCGGCGGCTCATTCGTTCAGGTAGACGAAACCCGGGGCGAGCGTTTCGTACGTATGCTCCCCACCGAGCACGCAGCGATTGTGGCTGCCATGGCCCGATACATCCCCATCGTACACACCCTGGCCACCTTTCGCCGTAGCGCGTGGGAGGAAGCCGGCGGTTACCCGGTTGTCAACAATCTGATCGACCTCCGATTCTGGCTTCGGCTTGCCAGGCTGGGCTGGGGTTTTGCTAATGTCCCCGAGGTGGTGGGGGAGCATTTCGTACACCCGAAGAGCTGGTTTAACAGCTCCTTCAAGTATTCCGACCGGCAGCGCGACCTGGCGCGGGTCCAGGCGCAAATCGTCCGGGAGCTGGAGCTCCCGAGCTGGATGTACCTCTATGCCATGGGACGGTACGTGTATGCGTACATCCCATCGGGCCTCAAACGAGTGGTTCGCCGGGGAGTGGCGGGCTCGCGAGAGCGGGATGTTGAGGGCCCGCGCGCGTGACCGCGGCAGGCCCACCAGCGTCAGAGCTCAGGGAGAAGCGATGGGGCGGGGGAAAGCGACGTTGGCCGGCGGACACCGGTGAATCTGAAGATACTGTTGCCTGAAATCCACCCGGCCTTTTCCGGTCAGATACTTCAACTGGCAGTTGTTGTATATCCAATCGATCAGGCCGCCGCTTTTCAGGTCGGTGCGAAACGCGTGACCCATCGTCGGCGCAACGATCCACAGTCCTGCCCCGGGCCCGATTTCACGCACCGCGTGCAATGATTCCTGAAGTGGAAGGGTGTCCGGCTCCAGGTGTTGCACCTTGGTGCCGGTCAGATAGTGCGTCAGTACCCTGGGCTGATCGGAAAAGACTATGTCTCCGGGCGCCATTCGAGGCTGGAGCCACTGCGCCATCGCCCGGAAATCGTAGCGCCGCCCGTTGAGGTATTCCGAGGCCAGGGACGGCCACCCCGCAGTTAGGACCAGGAGAACTATCGCAGTGGGCAGTAACCACCGAGGACGCAGCCCCCAGTCCAGCTTGAACAAATGATCCAGGAAAACCCCCGCCCCCAGGAAGAACACCGGCAGCGTGGGAACCAGGTAGTACTGCGATACCGGCGTCCGAAACGATATAAGGGTGAGGAATACTATGGGAAAGAGAGCGAGACTCGCCAAAAAGACCGCGAGCGACTTGTCCCGTGCGCGCCAGAGCAGATAGATCCCCGCGACGCCGGTCAGGGCCACCGGTGGCGTAAGGCCTTCGGAGAGCCCCAAGAGATAATAGATCTGCTTCACGCCCTGTCGGAGGGTGGGATGCAGAAACTCTCCTCCACCCGGGCTCTCGTCGTGCTGCGAGATCCAGCCCTGGAGTAAGGGGAGGAAGCGCCAGGCGAGTAACCCGGCCGCCACGGCGAGCAGCATTGCAGCCCAGCGCACCGAGGTCTGGCCCCACAACCGCCGCAGATCCAGCCGCCGTACCTGAAAGGCCAGCAACACCGCCGGCCCCATCAGCAGCAGTATCGCTACCGGGTGGGCCAGCGCCGCCAGTACGCCGGTCACCACCCCCAGGGCCAGAGCGCCCCGGCTGCGGTCGCGAACACCGATATAAAGCGCGTAGGGGTAGATAGCCGAGAGCAGAATTACCAGGGACCAGTAGCGAGCCAGCTGCGAGTAGTTCACATGCAAGTGGCTGAAGGTAAGAAGCAGAGCGCCAAAGAGTGCGGCTCTGGCTCCCACCAGGCGCCGACTGACGAAGTAAAGGGCTGGTATTGTAAGAACGCCAAAAATCGCCGGCAGGAGCCTCAGCCCAAACTCGTTCAAAGGCAGGAACGGTTTGACCAGATAGTAGGTGAGCAGGTAGCCAAGCGGCCGAGGGTTCCTGAACTGGGGGGTGAAGGAATCGCGGAGGGTGAACATCTCGGTTGACTGGAAGTTCCAGTCGCCGAGTCTCCAGAAGCGGAGCACGATGGCCAGGACTATCAAGCCGCCCAGAATAAGGGCGGGGGATAGGCCATGCCGCGGTTGCGCATTCTCGGAATTCAAACTGCTCCTCCGGTTTACAGGGGTCCAGCGGCTGGGGCACATACCGGGCGGCTGGTACCGCGCACAACTCTCATGTTTCTGTGTAGCATTTTTGGACAGCTTACAGCCAATTCCCATTTCGGGGTTGACATAAGTGATCTGCGTCACCATTGTACAACCGCGCGAGCAACCGTGATGACGAGATGATGGCACTACTTCGGTGCCCATTCCTTCGCGCCCAGTACCACCCTCCTTCGTGATTCTCAGCAGCACCTTCGTAACTCATCTGGGGTAAAAGGCTTCAGCCTTGCCCCTCGTGTCAGGATCCCTCTGTGACGAGCCACCGTTCCGGCCCTGCCGGCGTCGGCCCCTCGCCCCTGCCGCGAAGACTATCAAAACTCCGATCGAACGGAGAAGGAACTTTGCGCATGACCCACAGTTTCCAGCTGGCCCGCCGAACGGCACGTTTTCGTGTCTCGGTACTGGCCACCCTGCTGGCTCTTGGTCTCGGAGCCTGTGACGCCGACGAGGTCACCAACAGCAGCGATGAGCTGTTGCCTGCCCCGGAGCTCACCGACGCGGCGGAGCCGGTAACCGCCGTCGAAGCGCCCTCGCTGGCAGCCAGCAGCTTCCGAGGCGGCATCCCTTTTGGACACTTCGCGCAGCCCATCAGCGCGTTCAGCGAATTCAACGGAGCGAAACTCACCATCGCGCCCAGCGAGCTCATGAAGACCCTGGCCGCGGTCAAGGCCCGTGGCGGCAAGGTCGTGATCATGCTGGCCGGCAACGATCGCTACTACAAGGATAGCCGCGGCTTCAACTTCACCAAGTGGAAGGCCCGGGTAGATCGCTTCAAGGGCATCAACTTCTCATCGTACATCAGCGACGGCACCATCGCCGGCCACTTCCTGGTGGATGAGCCCAACGACTCGCACAACTGGTACGGTAAGACCATCGCTCCAGCGGTGGTCGACGAAATGGCCCGGTACAGCAAGCAACGCTGGACGAGCATGGCCACCATCGTGCGGACCGAGCCCGGCTATTTCAGGAACCACTACCCCCGCTACCTGGATGCGGCCTGGGCCCAGTATGTAACGCGGAAGGGGACTGCGGCTGACTACATCCGCCGCAACGTAGCCGATGCCCAGCGCGCCGGACTAGCCCTCGTGGTGGGACTCAACATCAGCAAGGGTGGTCCCGACCGTCGGCGCTTGACTCCCACCGAGGTCAAGTCCTTCGGGTCCACGTTGCTGAACAGCTCGTATCCCTGCGCTTTCCTGAGCTGGGAGTATGGCAGTCACCTGTCTACCACCAGCATGAAGGAAGCGATGGAAATGCTTCGGAGTAAAGCTCAGAGTCGGAGCAGCAAGAGCTGCCGTAGCTGAGCGCCGGCGGCAAGAAACTACACCGGGATCGCGAAGTAACCACGCGGTCCCGGTGTCATTTTTAATGCCCTCAGCTATGCGAACAGGTCACCAGCCTCCCCGGCGCCACAGGATCACGGGGACGGTCTTCAACATGATGCGCAGGTCTTCAGCCACCGACTGGCGGCGGATGTACTCGAGGTCGTAGCGCACCTTGGTGCGCACGTCATCGAGCGAGCGGTCGTAGTGGTGATTGATCTGGGCCAGGCCGGTGATGCCGGGTTTGGCCCTCTGGCGCAACGGGTACTCGGCGATGTGCTCGCGGAGCTCGGCGAAAATGGTGGGCCGCTCGGGCCGGGGTCCCACGATGTTCATCTCGCCCTTGAGCACGTTTAGCAGCTGGGGCAGCTCATCCAGCCGGTACTGGCGCAGGACACCGCCGATAGCGGTGACGCGGGGGTCCTGCTGCTGGGCCCAGACGGCGCCGCTCGCGTGCTCGGCGTCGACCCGCATGGTGCGGAACTTATAGATGGTGAACGGCTGACCTCCCATGTCGAGCTGACGTCTGTGGTTCTGGCTGGCGTCGATGGGCTCGCGCCGATCCAGGCCTACCCGGGTCTGGGTATACAGAACCGGTCCGCGGGAGGTCAGCCGTACCATGAGTGCAATAATCAGCAGCGTCGGCAGCAGAATAATCAGCGCCAGCAAGGCGAGGATGATGTTCAGGATTCGGGTGCCGCGGCTGTGCGGGGTAGCCGGATCGTCGGCTCCCGAGGTGCCGGTGCGGTCGACGTCCCAGAGCTTCTGGATTGTCGGGAGGGAGCCGGCAGCACCAGCCCGCTCGACCAGGGACCCCATCCAACGGATCACGCGGACCTCTCCTGAGTGTCCGAGTATTTTTGCTGACGGAGACTGCTGCGGATTTCCAAGTGAGTCTTCCCCAGCGACACGGATGAGAGCCGACCGCGGCAACGTCGCTCGGGAGAGCACGATCTGTGCCCCCCGAGGGTGTATACGACGAACTCCTCGGCTTGGATTGCAAGACGTTGGTCAGCAGGGAATTAGCGGACAGGAAACGGCGGCAGCGCAGGACGGTTCCACAGCGGGCCGTGTGGTAATTCTTCCACACGGTTTATACCATATGCTACAGCCCTCAGGTACGCAGGGCCCACCACCGCACCAGGAGCGTGGTGCCCAGCGCCAGAAGAAGATGAATGACTCCGCTGTTCAGCGAGGTGCCGAAGGTCAGCACCGCCCATACGGCGAGTGAAACCACGGCGATCAGAAGGGTGGATGACATGGCAAGTGACCTCGTAGGCTGTTCGGTTGACGGTTTCGGACCGGCGTTCTATTTTATACCCGGGTGGGCGGCGGCGGGGAGCCACGTTATTGAGCCAACAGGTCCGATGAAGGGCCCGAATGCTGTGGCTGATGTCATGCCCCTCGGGGGAAGACAGACGTTATGGTGAGGGCGCCGAGCTTTCTCATTGGGCTTCAATAACCCTTCCCGCTTCCGTTCCGCTCTTACGCCGATCTCAGGGTCGGCGTTTTTGTTTGGGGCAGTCGCCAGTCACTCGTCGCCAGTCGGGGAGCTAGGAGCGACTCCATGGACCGAGTAGCTTGTAGCTCATGACTCGCAGCTCCCAGCTACCAGCTCCCAGCTCCTGACCCGCATGCCCCGCTGCGCTGTCACCCGCCGCGTGCACTTCAACGCCGCACATCGTCTCTACAACCCCCGGTTCTCGGAGCAGTGGAATCGCGAGACATTCGGCCAGTGCAGCAATCTTAACTACCACGGGCACAACTACGAGCTGGAGCTGACGGTTGAAGGCGAAATAGCGCCAGAAACGGGCTACGTGATGGACCTGAACCAGCTGAAGGAGCTGGCCCAGGAGCATCTTATCCGGCATCTGGATCACCAGAATCTCAACCTGGATGTGCCCTGGTTCCAGTCACTGAATCCCACCTCCGAGAATATCGCGCTGGTCTGCTGGCGGGAGCTGCGACCGGTGGTGCCGGCCGAGCTGGCTCTCCGCGTACGCCTGTGGGAGACACCGAGGAACTATGTCGACTATGAAGGCGCCTGAAGACCGGGTGACCCCACGCCCCGAGCGCACCCGGGTGACTCATCCCGAGCGCCCCGGGCCCAACCCGGAACCGTTCGCTGAGAAGGTCCAGAAGATCCTGGCTGCCCTGGGAGAGGACCCTCGCCGGGAAGGCCTGACCAAAACCCCGGAGCGGGTGGAAGCCTCCCTCCGCTGGCTGACCCAGGGTTACTGGCAGACGGTCGAGGAGGTGGTGGGCGACGCGGTCTTCGAAGAGTCCCACCAGAGCATGATCATGGTGCGTGACATCGAGCTCTACTCGCTCTGCGAGCACCACCTTCTGCCGTTCTTCGGCCGCGCCCACGTTGCCTACGTTCCCGATGGCAAGATCCTGGGCCTCTCGAAGGTGGCCCGCATCGTGGACGTCTTTGCCCGCCGGCTCCAGGTGCAGGAGCGCCTGACCGACCAGGTGGCCGACGCGGTGATGGACGTGCTCAAGCCCACCGGCGTCGGGGTGGTGGTCGAAGCCGCCCACTTTTGCATGATGATGCGAGGAGTGGAGAAGCAGAATTCGCGCACCGTCACCAGCGCACTCCGCGGCATCTTCCGCGACGACCCCAAGACCCGGGACGAGTTCCTGAGGCTGGCATACGGAGGCCGCTACTCCGAGTGACCCGGCTCGCCGGTCAGTTGGCTGTGGTCACCGGGGCCTCGCGCGGAATCGGCGCGGCGGCGGCGGCCCTGCTGGCCGCAGAGGGTGCCCGCGTGATTCGCGTGGCGCGAACCCTGACCCAGGCCACGGCCAACCGGATCGAGGACGTCCCTTGCGACCTGACCGATCCCGGGCAGGTAAGCCGCCTGGGCTCCCGGATCGTCGATCAGCATGGCGCTCCCGACGTCGTGGTGAGCAATGCGGGAGCGTTTCTGCTTCGGGCGCTGGAAGCCACCGAGCCCGCGGATCTCGAGCTACAGCTGAGGGCCAACCTCGCGGCGCCATTCTACGTGGCCCGGGCATTCCTGCCGGCGATGCGTGCGGCGGGGAAGGGGAGCTTCATCACCATCGGCAGCGTGGCGGATCACCTGGGGCTCCCAGAAAACTCGGCCTACGCCGCCAGCAAGTTTGGCCTGCGCGGGCTGCACGAGACGCTGCTGGCCGAGTATCGAGGAACGGGCGTGCGGCTCACGTTGATCTCGCCGGGGGCGACCGATACGGCGGTGTGGGATCCAGTGGACCCCGACCACCGGGAGGGTTTCCCCCGCCGGGCCGACATGTTGCGACCGGCCGACGTGGCGGACGCCATTCTCTTCGTCGCCAGCCGGCCGGAGCACGTGCTCATCGACTGGCTTCGCCTGGAGCCAACAAGCAAAAGCAGCCACGGATAGCACGGATGCGAATGGATCGCTCCCAGTAGGTTTGGCCCCGGGATCAACAGCCGTTCATACACCTTGGAATTCTTTATCTGTGTGAGATGCGAATGTCTTTAGGGACGAGATCCAAAAGTTTCCGTGTGCATCGGTGGCAAGGCTTTTTTCTGCTGCTAGTCGGACCGTCGGCGGCATCGGTCAGCGCACAGAGTCCCATTCCGCCGCTGCCGGACAGCACCGGATGGGGCGTGCACGTGCTCTCCGTGGCCCGGGACCCCCGTGGCACTATCTGGGTTGGTACTTACGGCCATGGGATACTCCGGCTGCCGGTGGGGGCCACGGCCTGGCAGCCGATCCGCCACGACAGCACCGACAGCTCGATCTCCTGGGATTTTGTGCAGGCCCTCGCCTTCGGAGCCCGGGGTCAGATCTGGTACGGCACCATCGGAAACGGCTGGGGATTTTCGACCGACGGTGGCGCCAGCTGGAAGAACTGGACCTTCAAGCAGCTGGGGCCGGAGTGGCAGTACGTAACCCCCTCCGGGATCGTGGTGCGCGGCGACACGACCGTAATCGGCACTGCCGACGGTCTCCAGATCACCACAGATGACGGCGCCAGCTGGACGGCGGTGGGCGATGCCGCCGGCCCGCGGGCGCGGGGTCCGGCAGACACTGTGTTTCCGGTGCTGCGGAGCGAGTATGTGCGCCGGGTGGCTCCCGACCGGCGGGGCTGGAACGTCTCGACCCTGCGCGGTAACCAGCGGCTTCGTCGGGGACCCGCCGGATGGCAGGCGGAGCCACTCACTGCGGCCGCATTCTCTCCGGCCAACTCGCTCCTCATCGGGAACAAGCTGATCCGCGGGACCCGGTGCGGCCTGCGCCCCAACAGCGACACGCTGCCGTGCCTCAAACCGGCCGGCCCCGCCGCGGAGGCGCCGCGTGAGCCGCGCACCACCTGGTTCAAGCGGCCCGTTGCTCTCACCAACAACAGCTTCATCGATCAGACGTACCGCTATGGCTCGACCATGGGCGGCAACTTCCAGCAGCACCAGGGAGTGGAGTTCAACAATCCCGACGGCACACCGGTGCTTGCAGTGGGAGCCGGCACCGTGGTCTACGCCGGGCCGGCCGAGGCCGGTGCCCTGACCGTGACCGTGCGTCACGACACCTCGGTAACCGCAAACGGCAAGCGCCATCGGATCTACTCGACCTACTACCACAACAGCGCTTTGGCGGTGAAGGTGGGGCGGAAGGTGGCCAAGGGCACGCTCATCGCGCGGGTGGGGAACACCGGCCGCGCCACCAACGATCACCTGCACCTCGAGATCTCGGCCTCTCCCAGCGACTCTCTGTCCCTGGTGGTTGACTCCCTGCAGCGATTCCCGCCCTATACCAGCAACCCCGAGCTCTGGATCGAGCCGCTGCCCGGAACGGGTATCGTCGCGGGCCAGGTGCTAGACAGCGCCGGTACCGCGGTGCCGCAGGCTCGCATCTACGGCATTACCAAGCGCGACCCATCGGACACGCCGTATTCGTTCGCCGAATCGTATGGCGACAAGGCCCACCCCCATCCGCTGTACGGGGAACATTTCGCGGTGGGCGACGTGCCACCGGGCACTTATACCATGGGAACGGAGATCGGGGGGAAGAAAGTGTTTCGGCAGGTGGTGGTGGAGGCGGGGAAGCTGAGTTGGGTTGTCTTCAAGCCGTAAGCGGTGAGCGGTGAACGGTCAAGGAGTCATCGCGAGCGGCCGCAGGTCGCGTGGCGATCCCGGTGCGTACCCACGGGATTGCTTCGGGCGCTCCGCACCCTTGCAATGACTTTCACCCCCGCTTACCGCTCACCATCAATCCATGTTCATCGAGCTCACCGACCACCTCCGCTGTCCCGCTGACCACGACGAGAGCTTTCTCGTCCTGCTGCCCGATCGTATGGAGGGACGCTCGGTGCGTACCGGTCAGCTCGGCTGCCCGGTCTGCGGCCGGACCTTCCAGCTCACCGACGGCGTGCTGAACACCGGCGATGCGCCGGTGCTGGTTCGCGGGAACGCGAGTGTACTCGACGCCGAGGCGATCACGGCACTGGTGGGGCTCAGCGGGCCGGGCGGCTACCTGACGCTGGTCGGCCCCGCAGCAGGACGGTGGCGCGAGGTGGCGGAGCTGAATCCCGGCGTCGCGTTAGTGGCGGTCAATCCGCCGTCGGACATGACCGACTCTCCCGGGATCAGCGTGATCCACTCAGGCACCCTTCCGCTCAAGTCGGGATCGATGCGGGGTGTGGTGCTGAGCCGCCCGTTGGCCGACGATGAGGGTTGGGTCAGAGAGGCGGTTCGTGTGGTGTTGCCGGGGCTCCGAGTAGTGGGGGAAGGGAACAACCCGCCGCCGGACGTTGTGGAGCTGCTGGCCAGTGCCGACGGTGTCTGGGTTGGTACTAGGGTGAGGTGAAGCAAA
>JACCRS010000204.1 GCA_013813435.1 Gemmatimonadales bacterium | reverse complement strand
CAGGACCAGTTCAAGACCACCGAGGAGACGCTCAAGGGATTCGAGTCCCGGAAGCGCCAGCTCGAGCGGGCAGAGCAGCGCCTGGCACGGGCCGAAGCGCTTGCCCTCGGTATCCGGGCGACCGTGGAGACGCTCACCGCGCAGAAGACCGTCGTCGATCATGCGATGGAGTCGGCCGGGGCCCTCGGCTTCCAGATGAAACAGGCCGAGGCCCTGATCGGCGCGCTGCGTCGGGAGCGCGACCTGGCCTGCGACCTCAAGGCAGCGGTGGCATCGCTGTCGGCTGAGGATGACGAGGAGAATCAGGGCGGCCCGGCCAAATAGCCGGGATCGCTTACCAAAGAGAAAGAGGCCCGGGAGAACATCCCGGGCCTCTTCTTTGCCTGCCAGTTCCTGAGCTACTCCTCGTCCGCTCCGACGCCGGCGCCGGCCCTTGCGGCCGCTTCGTTGATTCCGCCCTCACCCAACTGGGTGAGCTTCTTGTCGGCTGCTTCCTCTTCCTGGAGGTTCTGGCTCAGCAGGCGCTCGGCCTCTGAGTACCCCAGGAGATTGGCATAGGTGCGGAGACAGCCGTAGGCGGCGATCTCGTAGTGCTCAACCCGCTGGGCCGAGGCGATCAGCGCGGCATCGATCACCGCCGGCTCGCCATCTTCTTCCAGGACGTCCTTGCCTTCTTCCAGGAGGCCCTCCATGCCCTTGCACTTCTTGCCCCGGGCGGCCTGTCCCAGTTCCTTGAATACCCGCTCAAGGCGCTGAACCTGGCCCTGGGTTTCCTTCAGGTGCTGGGTAAACGCCTTCTCCAGCTCGGGGGATTCCGCTGCCTTGGCCATCTTGGGCAGCGCCCTCAAGATCTGCTTCTCGGCGTTATACACGTCCTTCAGCTCTTCGAGAAAGAGCTTCTCCAGAGAATCGAGACTCATGTTCCGCTCCTGGGGTTAGTGCCGGGCTCCTTCGCCGCGTCCTTCGCTTCCTTCTTCACTTTCTTGGCCGACTCCTTCACCTGCTCCTTGACCATCATGCCCGCTTCCTGCACCGCCTGCTTGACCTCTGGAGCGTGCTCGGTGATCTCGTTCCGGACCGCCTCCTTGACCTCTCGTCCCGCCTCGATAGCGGAATCCTTGACCCGCTCGGCGGTCTTCTCCGCTCGATCCATCAACTGGTCCCGAGCCGGACCCATCATCTCGTTCTCGCGCTCGGTGCCCGGCAGGAGAAGTCCCAGTACCAGGCCGGCGACTGTCGCCCCGATAGCCACGATGAGGGGGTTTTCGCTGGCGGCGTGCTCGAGGTTGGTCTTGACCCGCTGGGTTTGGCGGCGTGCCTCCCCACCAAAGTCGCCCACCCGTTCCTGGGCTCGCCTCTTGAGCCCACCAACGTCATCGGCCAGCTCGTCGGCGCGGCCCTTGATGCCGCTGGCTGCTTCGCTCACGCTGTCCTTCACGCCGCTGACGACCTCGCCAACCCGCCCCTTGATGCCGGATTGCCATGCACCACCCTGCCGCCGCTCGGCGCCGGTATAGGAATACCGCGCCATCCGGTTGCCGGACACGTCGCTGTTGGACCCCTTAGTCAGAAGCCAGGTCACCCCGGCGCCTACTGCGATCACCGGAAGCGGGTTCTCCCGGATCACGTCCACCAGACGGGAGCCGGTGCGCCGCGCGGTTTCGCCGACGTTGGAGACGGCATCCTGCGCCACATGTTTGATGGCGCTCTTGGCCTCGTGCTTCAGATTATCAGGGCTGAACCGGTCGCCCAGCTCATCGATGTTATTACTCATCCGGGCACGGGTCTCTTCGATCTCGCGCTCGATATCTTCAGGGCTCTTCTCGCTCCGCGACGTGGCTTCGGATCCGAACTCCTGGCCTGTCGGCTCGTAAGCGAGCCCGGGATTCTGTCTCTCGTACTCACTCATGACCGTTGCTCCTTCGCCCACTGGACGTCGTCTTTAAGGGTTTCGACCGTTCGGCGGGGGGCGAGGTCCACCCGCTTCAGCTCCTTCAAGCCGCGGTTCAGCATCAGGTAGCCTGCTCCGGCGAAAAGGGCACCCACGATCAGCGCCGAAACCCAGGGGGAAATGTCCGCTGCTTCATGGAGCCCCAGGATCAGCGCTGCTACCAGCGCGAGCGCGCCAACATATGCCACGAACCCGCCCGCTACTACCGAGACCAGATTGCCGGTCACCTGCGAGATCTTCTCACTCATCTCAGCCCGGGCCAGCTGAACCTCCTGCCGGAACAGCAGGGTCATGTCCTGGCTCAGCTGACCAAACAGCTCGCCGATGCTGCGATCTTCTCTAAGCGCCGGCATAGCCGCCTCCCTGATAGCCGCTGCGACCGCTGGAAGGTACCTGCCGCTGCAGCTCGGCGTCTTCGGAGAACTGATTGAAGCCACCTGAGAATTGGTCCTGGCCGCCGTTTCCGAAACGCTGCTGGCGACCATAGCCCTGCGAGCCGCCGCGGAAACGCTGCTCTTTTTGCGAGCTCTTGAGGAACCTTGCGCCCATCAGTCCGAGGAGCAGGGCGCCGCCGAGCACCAGAGCCGGCTGCCGCCGGGCAAGATTCTCGAGATCGGTCCGCATGGCGACGGCATCCTTGGTCCGAAGGTAGTTGGCCACCTGATCGACCTGCCGAGCCACGGTGTCGGTGAGGCCCGCGATACGCTGCTGATCCTCGGACCGGAGGTGGTCAGTAGTGCGCCGAAGCGCGTCCGCGATGGTGCCGAACTGGTCGGCGAACTGGCCTTTGCTCTCACCCAGGCTAGAACTGGCCCGGTCACGGGCCTGCTCCAAGGTGTTGCGGGCTTTGTCCACTACCTGGTCCTTTACGTCACGGATCTGTTCCCGGGCGCTCCCGCTGCCCTGGGGGCCGGCGCCTTCGATGGGGGAGCCGGTGGCTTCCGTGTTTGGCATCGTCATCGTGTTGCTCCTTTTCTGACCGTTCGCCAATATCATCTCAACCCGCCGGTATTGGCGGCAGAGCGACCGTTGGGTTTCTGAGCCCCGACCGCAGGCCTGCAGAGATAAACTGGATTGCAACGCAGGGATTGGGAGCGGGCGCGGAAGGAAATGCGACCGACTCGCCCTGACGCCAACTCAAAAGACACTCGTAGCTGTAATGGTGCCGTGTCGTACGTCACGAATGACTCATATTTTACGGGTCAGAATGACAAGGCCCGGGACGTGAGGTCCCGGGCCTTGCGTCCTCCCCTTCGAGCTCTGGCAGGAGCCTTAAAGGTTACGCCTGCTCTGAGAGAATCGGTCAGTATCGGAATCGCTTAGCCGGTTCGATTCACTCATCCGGTTGGCGTCCAAATCGCCTTGGCCGGTGATGCGGTGCCAGGCGTCCTTAACGGCATGCTTGACGTTCTCCCACGTGCCGCTGCCCTTGCCTTCGAACTTGTCCCAACCGGTCTTCAGATCGGACTCGACGTCATCCCAATTGCGCCCCATGTGGTGCTGGCCTGATTCGAAGCCATACTGGTAGCCGGGACGGAAGTCATCATACTTGCGGCCGGTAGCGTAGGGCCGCGAGTTGAAGTTGTCGCGCCACCAGGTGTCCTCATCGTTCCAGCTGTTGTTCTCTGCCATAGTGCCCTCCGTGGACGATGTTCCCCTTCGTCGGAAGCACACTTTAGCCCCTGAAACTGGCTGGAGTCGTGACCGAGGTCACGTTTGGGATAAATCAGCCAGGGTCGCCTGCAACTGAGCTGCTGCTGCGGGACCGGTCGGACTCCCATCTTCATGCTTCAGAAAGACATACGCATCGCTCCATGGGGTGCTGCGAATGCGGGAAGCCCAGCTCCCGAGTGAAGCTTCATCGTACCCTGAGCGGCGAAGCCGGATGTACCCCCACGACGCTGTGGGGACCAGTGGCGACCCCGTGCCTGCCATATCGTCGTCGTCGACCGCTACCAAAGCTACGTCTCGCACGCGCAGCGTGTCGTACACCTCATCCACGAACCACGATGGATGCCGAAACTCGAGTGCCGCAGGCCAGCGCCTGGGAAGCTTGTCGAGAAACTCCCGGAGCCGGTCGATGTTCTTTTTGAAGGTAGGAGGGAGCTGGAACAAGGTCGGGCCGAGCCGGTCTCCCAGCGGGTTAACCGCCCGGAGAAAGTACCCCAGTGACCCATCCTCGTCGGAGAGTCGGTTGTTGTGCGTAACCCTGCGAGAAGCTTTCATGACGAAGCGAAAGCCTGGCGGCACCTGCTCGGCCCACCCCGCCAGCACCCGCTCAGCCGGGATACGATAGAACGAGTTGTTTACTTCGACCACAGAGAAATGCCCCGCGTAGAATCGGAGCATTTCCTCGGCCGGCAGCTTCGGCGGGTAGAAGCTTCCTTTCCACTCTTTATAAGACCAGCCGCTGGTACCGACCAGGATGTTCATGTAGGCTCACCCGCGTCCGCCCGCCTTCCGCTTTCTTGGCGCCACCTCCTCCTCGTCCTCCTCGGCCGCATCGGGGGAGCGCTTAGTGGGCTTCTTCCCGGAGGTGCCTGCGCCCTGCTTGGCCAAACTCGCCTTGAGTGCGTCCATCAGGTCGATGATCTTGGTCTCCGGAGGCTCGGCCTGCTCGACGATCTCCTGTCCCTCGACCTTGCGCTCGATGGCCTCGAGCACTCGCTCGCGCACGGTGTCGCGGTAGTTCTCCGGTCTAAACTCGTCGGTGGCAGACTGCTCAATAAGCTGTCTGGCTAAAGCAAGTTCGGTTTCTTTCACCGGGGTGTCAGGGTGCGGGACCTCCGCAGCCGGACGGAGCTCGGCGGCGTAGTGCAACTGCTCCATGACGAGCACTCCGTCCAGCGGCCGGACCAAAACCAGGTGCTGCTTGCCCCGAGCGGAGTATTGTCCCAGTGCGGCTCGGCCGGTTGCTTTCAGGGCCTCGCCCAGCAAGCGGTAAGCTCGATCGCCACCTTTATCGGGCCCCAGGTAGTAGACCTTGTCCAGGTACATGCGATCCACCGCGTCGAGCGGAACGAACTCCGCGATATCGATGGAGTTGGTGGCCTTCTCATCCAGAGCTTTGATCTCTTCGGGCGTGAAAATCACGTACTGGCCCTTGGAAAACTCGTACCCTTTTGCAATGTCGTCCTTCTCCACCACCTCCCCTTCCTTGGGGCAGATGTACTGCTGCTTCAAGCGGGTGCCGCAGGCCTTGTGCAGCATGTTGAAGCCGACATTCGCTGAAGACTCGCTGGCGGAGTAGAGACTGACTGGGACGGAGACCAGCCCGAACGAGATGCTGGCGGAGGCAATTGGACGAGGAGGCATAGATGCGATATAACCCCGCGAAACGGCCGCCCGCAAGGCGAATCCGGCGACGCTAAATTTCTGTCATGCCCTACCCCAAACCCGACCCCCTCGCACCCTACCGGGCTAAGCGCTCGCTGGAGCGCACTCCGGAACCGGCGGGGGCTTCTTTGGGCCCCGTCCGGATAGAGGGCGGGGGGCTGTTCGTGGTTCACAAACATGCTGCCCGGCGTCTTCATTTCGACCTGCGGCTGCAGATGGACGGCGTGCTCCGCTCCTGGGCGGTACCGAAAGGTCCCTCCTATGACGTTGCCGACAAGCGCTTGGCGGTTATGGTCGAAGACCATCCGCTGGAATACGGCGACTTTGAGGGTCTGATCCCCGACGGCAACTACGGCGCCGGTGCGGTGATCGTTTGGGACCGAGGTCGCTGGGTGCCGATGGAGGATCCTGCTTTGGGGCTGGCCCAGGGCAAGCTGCTATTCGAGCTCCAAGGCCACAAGCTTCACGGCCTTTGGACCCTGGTAAAACTCAAGAAAGGTGAAAAGGAGTGGCTCTTCATCAAGGAGCGCGATTCATACGCCTCGTCGTCCGGACCGCTCCCACCGGAGGAGTCGGTCTTGTCGGGGCTTACCGTCGAGGAGCTCAAGGCTGGTCTAAACCCGGCCGACGGCCTTCGGGCCGACCTCATCCGCTTAGGTGCCCCGACTGGCGAGGTGCGCGCCGACACCGCTCCACTCATGCTGGCGGAGACCAGGGACCGTCCCTTTACTGATCCTGCCTGGCTGTTCGAGCTGAAGCTGGATGGTTACCGGGTGTTGGCCGCCCGAGGCGGTGGCACGGCTCGCCTCTTCTCCCGGAATGCAAACGACTTGTCAGCGTCCTTTCCGGAGGTGAGTCGCGCCGTGGCTGCCCTTCCGGTGAGCGGCCTGGTGCTCGATGGCGAAGTTGTGGCCCTGGACGACAGTGGTCGACCCAGCTTTCAGCGGCTGCAGCTGCGGGCGAAGCTCACCCGCGAAATTGACATCCGGCAGGCGATGGTCGAGAACCCGGTCACCTTCTTTGCTTTCGATCTGCTGGCGGCTGAAGGCGTGGATGTGCGGCCATTGCCTATCTCGGTTCGGAAAGAGTTGCTCCAAAAGGTTCTGCCACCGGCCGGCGCTGTCCGTTTTCTGGACCATTTCAAGGGAGACGGTGAGGTCCTCTACCAGCAAGTACAGAAGCTGGGGTTGGAAGGTATCATCGCTAAACGGGCGGACTCGCCCTACCGGGCGGGTCGCTCAGCCGCATGGCTAAAGATCCGTAGTCGTCTGTCGGATGACTTCGTCGTCGTGGGTTTCACGGCGTCCAAAGGTTCGCGAACCGGCTTCGGAGCACTGCTTCTAGCCCAGTACGTGGACGGCATGCTGATTTTTTGCGGACGGGCTGGAAGTGGCTTCAACGACAAGCAGCTGATCGAAGTGCGGGTGGACCTGGATAGCAGTCGGCGCAATGCCCCCCCGTGCGGCGGCCCGATCCCACGGGAGAAGGGGATCACGTGGACGGAGCCCCGCCTGGTCTGTGAGGTGGAATACACCGAGAGGACCGAGGAGGGGCTTCTTCGGCAGCCCGTATTCCTGCGGTTCAGGGACGATAAACGGCCGGAGGAGTGTGTGCGGGAGGCGGGGCAGCGGCGCAGTGGGGCAGAGTCGGAAGGTTCAGCCGGACGCTACAGCGCCGAAAGGATGCGTCCCGATGGCATGCAGGAGGCGGGGTCACCGGCGAACCGCCCCGCTGCCCCGCCGCCCCGCTTCAACTTCACTAATCTCGACAAGGTATTCTGGCCTGACGAAGGTTACACCAAGGGAGATCTGATCGAGTACTACCGCTCCATCGGCGACTGGATTCTGCCCTACCTCATCGATCGGCCCGTGGTGCTGACCCGCTACCCCGACGGTATAGCTGGAAAGTCGTTCTTTCATAAGGATGCGCCCGAATTTGTACTGGCCTGGATTCGCACCGAGCGCATGTGGAGCGAGCAAGCTGAGCGTGAGATCGACTATTTCATCTGTAGCGATGAAGCGTCCCTGCTCTATCTCATCAACTTAGGGACCATACCGTTGCACGTGTGGGCCAGCCGCGCCCAAGCGATCGAGCGGCCCGACTGGTGCATCCTCGATCTCGACCCCAAGGGCGCGCCCCTGAGCCACGTCGTTGAGGTTGCTCAGGCCACCCACGCTCTCTGCGAGGATATCAGGCTGCCTCACTTGGTGAAGACCAGCGGGTCTTCGGGGCTCCACGTGCTCATCCCTCTGGGCGGCCAATGCAGCTACGATGAGACCCGTAGTCTGGCGGAGCTCCTTGCCCGCCTGATCGTCTCGGAGCTGTCGGAAATCTCGACCGTCGCACGACAGGTTTCGCGCCGGGGTGGCAAGGTCTACATCGATTATCTCCAAAACGGGTCCGGCCGGCTGCTAGTCGCACCGTTCAGCGTGCGCCCGCTTTCCGGCGCCCCAGTCTCGATGCCGCTGCGCTGGGACGAGGTCAACGAGAAGCTGGATATCGAGAGCTTCACGATTACAAATGCCCTGGCCCGGATGAAGCAGCTGAAGCAGGACCCGCTTCGTGAGGTCTTGACCGCCACCCCAGACCTGCCAGGAACGCTTCAGAGGTTGGAGGAGCGCGGACGCTGACGCGAGCGCTGGGATGCCAGAAAGTTTTCTGAAATGACCGACGGAATAAGCCTAAAAATAGACCTCGGCGCTTATGGCCGCGTCTCGGCACTACTCGACCGGCCGCCCGAGGCCTGGCTGCTCTACGTCCTTGCCCACGGCGCCGGTGCCGGGATGCGGCATCGGTTCCTGGAATCCATCGCAGAAGCTCTCGCTGCCCGCGGCGTAGCTACCCTGCGGTACCAGTTCCCATATATGGAAGCAGAACGCCGTCGGTCTGATCCTCCAGCCGTAGCCGAAGCCACGGTACGAGCCGCGGTCCAACAAGCAACCCGGCTGGCGCCTGAGCTGCCGATAATCGCCGGTGGAAAGTCCTTTGGCGGGCGGATGACCTCGGCTGCCGCATCGGATTCGCTGCCAGACGTTCGGGGGCTGGTGTTCCTGGGCTTTCCGCTCCACCCCCCGGGCAGGCCCGGGACTAGCCGAGCCGATCACCTCGACCGCGTCGAAGTGCCGATGCTGTTTCTGCAGGGAACCCGAGACCAGTTTGCCCAGCTGGACCTGATTACCGGCGTATGTGCCCGTCTGGCGGCACGAGCCAGGCTGCATCTGGTAGATGGGGCCGATCATTCCTTTGGCGTTCCCAAGGCTTCCGGCCGCAGTCCATCGATGGTGCTGGATGAGCTGGCGGACGCAATGGTGGAGTGGGCCGGCACCTGCGGCATAGGAAAGGCACTCTGATGATGTTCGAGCCCACCAATCAGCAGAGGAGAGCTATCGAGGCTCCACTCGGTCCAGTTCTGGTCATCGCCGGCCCCGGCGCAGGGAAGACCTACTCGCTGATCTACCGCATCCAGCACCTGATTCAGACACTGGATATTCCGCCGCGGCGAATCCTCGCGGTAACCTTCACCAACAAGGCCGCCGAGGAGATTGCCACCCGGCTGCACGAAACCCGGGGACCAGCCGCAGCCGATGTCACCCGGGGCACGCTGCACTCTATCTGTCACATGATCCTCCGGGACTTCGCTGAGCGCTGCGGGCTGCGCCACGGCTTCGGGATTGCGGACCGGGAGTACCAGGAGCAGGTGCTTCGCCGGCTTAGAATACCCGCCAAGAGGTGCGGGCACGCACTATCGCTCTTTAGTCTCTATCGCTTGCAGGGAAAGCCGCTGAGCGAGCGGGGGCTGGCATTCTACCGGCAGTACCGCGAGGCCCTGCAGGCGCGCAACCTGGCGGACTTTGACGACCTCATCACCCTTACGGAGCAACTTCTCCGCACCGACGAGCGCGCGGCGGCCGAGCTGCGTTCCCGGTGGGACTACGTGCTGGTGGATGAGTTCCAGGACTTGAATCCCACCCAGTATGGCATCGTTCGCCGGCTGGCGGACACCCATGGCTGCCTCTTCGGTGTAGGGGACGATGAGCAATCCATTTTCTCGTGGACTGGAGCCGATCCCGGCATCATTCGCCGCTTCCGTGAGGACTTCGGTGTGGGCGACCCCATAATCCTCGACGAAAACCGCAGATGCTCGATCAACATTCTCGAGTCGGCCCGGCGCCTCATCGCCCACAACCCTGTAC